>JADFXY010000143.1:0-10400 GCA_015233355.1 Deltaproteobacteria bacterium
CCGCCCGGTTCAACCCGCCCCACCTTATGGGTCTTGGCGTTAATAACCACATCATCATGATCGGCTGGGGTAACCCGAACTATGAACGGCTCCCAGTGGCGAACTACTCCTATAGCTCCGGTCCTTTCACCTTTATGGGCGGCTTCTTTGCTCCTCCGGGTGGAAAAGTCGGCGGTTCCTTTGTCGCTCCCTCTACGGGCACCGATATGTACTGGAATGTTCCCGGCGTCGAAATGAAGTTTGCTTACCGCAGTGAGATGTTTTACATTGCCCCCGCCGTTGCCTGGGGACAGGTAAAATGGGAAGGCACCCCAGACGCAGTGGATAACTCAGCTAATTGCTTCCTGGTTAACATGCCCGTCCAGATTAACTTCGGCCTGGTCACTTTCAAGATGAATCCCTATATCGGCCGGAACATTGAAGGTTTTACCCACTATGTCAGCACCGCCGGTGGGTTTGATTCCGGTTATGGCCGGCCGTTGCTGGTCTCCGGCAAAATGTATGACACTAATGAATGGGGTGGTTGGGCTAACCTGTTCACCAAAGTCGGTATTGTCGGCGTCAACCTCATGTATGGCCGTCAACAGTATAATAACGATGACTGGAAGACCAAGGCTGGTTATTCGCAAGACAGCTACAACCGGAATGCCTACGTCCTCAACTTCCCCATCGGAATCGACACCAACTTCACCGTTATGCCTGAATTCGCTCTCTATCAGTACGGCGACCGGCCCCAAGACAATAAGGGCCTGGGCAATGAATTCTTGGGCGGTGTGCAGTTCCAGTTGAAGTATTAATTAGTCTCAGATCTATGTTGAATAAAAGCCCCTGCTCTGCGGGGGCTTTGCATTTTAAAGGATCTTTTCCGGTACATGCCGCCTCTTCCCGCCTATCTTTCCGGTTCCATTGCCTTGTCTGATCCCACGGTAGTTGGCTCGTTTGTTTTCCGATATGCGGTCCCGGGGCCAATGTTGTTGTTGAATTAAGGTGCAGTTATGTATCTTCGGATGTGATAAGATTCCTCACATTCGCTCGGAATGACAAAGTTGAAAGCATTCGCTCGGAATGATAAATTTGTATCGTCATTTCGGATGGTCCACTTCTCTGTCATTTCGAGCGAAGCGAGAAATCTTAACGTCGTTGCTTAATTCAACAACATTGGTCTGGGAACGCCCCGGTCATGCCTGAAACTTGAAAAGACCAACCCCCGTCAGGTGGATAAGTCAAAAATGCTTTGCAATTTTCCTTCGCTTGGGGTAAAAGGAAGCCAAAGCCGATGGACAAAATCTATTATCAGCATGACCAACCTCCCCAACCGCTGCCTGTGATAGCCATCCCAAATTGCAATGTGATATTCTTTGTTGGGTTGTTTTAGAGGCACAACGCGTGGGGCCGGTGGGCAGAGCGAGTACGCAGAGATTTAATCACGCTTGAACATGCTGAAATGAATCGATTGACCCACCCAAAATCTCTGTGCCCTCGGCATCTTACTTTGCTTTGAAATATTCATGGACTGCAATGAAAGGACGATTTTCATGCCAAATGTAATAGTGGTCGGTACGCAGTGGGGAGATGAAGGTAAGGGCAAGTTGGTCGATTTGCTGACTGAGAGGGCCCAACTCATCATCCGCTTCCAGGGTGGCAATAATGCAGGGCATACCCTCAAGGTGGCCGGCCGTAAGTTCATTTTTCATCTGATTCCATCCGGAATTCTTCACCAGGACAAGTTATGTCTGATCGGCAACGGCGTAGTGGTTGACCCGGAGGTTCTCATCACGGAGATGAATAAGCTTGAGTCGCAGGGTTATCCTTTGTCTCCGTCACGGTTTCTGATCAGCGAACGGGCTCACTTGATCATGCCCTACCATAAAGGCATAGACCTGGCCAGGGAGAAAAAGAAAGGCAACAACGCCATCGGTACTACCGGCAGGGGGATTGGACCTTGCTACGAAGATAAAGCGGCCAGAGTCGGCATCAGATTGGTCGACTTCTTGAATCCTCAGCTTCTCCGCGAGATGCTGGAGCGTAATCTGGAAGAGAAGAACTTCATCTTGTCGAAGATGTATGGTGAAGAGCCCCTCGATCTGGATTCCGTTTATAAAAGCTGCCTTGGCTTTGCCGACGTTCTTCGCCCATTTGCGGCCAATGTGTCTTTGATCATCGCCGAGGCCCTGGATCAAGGCAAGAATTTGTTGCTTGAGGGCGCCCAGGGCACTTTTTTGGATATCGATCATGGTACTTACCCCTATGTGACGTCTTCCAATCCGGTGGCCGGCGCGGTTACGGCCGGGGCGGGGTTGGGACCGCGGCACGTGGATCGAGTCTTAGGCGTGGTCAAGGCCTACACTACCCGAGTGGGCGGCGGTCCCTTTGTCACGGAACTCAATGATGACTTCGGCGTCTGGATGCAAGAAAAAGGAGCTGAATTCGGCTCCACCACCGGCCGGCCCAGACGATGTGGCTGGCTGGATGCCGTTGTCTTGCGCGATGCCGTTCGGCTCAATAGCTTGAGTGACCTGGCCGTGACCAAACTCGACGTTTTGACCGGACTCCCCAAAATTAAGATCTGCACCGGATACCGATACCGGGATCAGATTATGGGTAGTGTTCCGGCTGACCTGTCCATTATGGGTGAATGTGTTCCGTGCTACGAGGAATTTGAAGGTTGGTCGGAAGATATTTCATCTGCCCGGACTTGGGATGACCTGCCCGCCGCCGCCAAATCGTACCTTTCTGCCATCGAGAAGCTTACCGGGGTCAAATTGTCCATCGTTTCAGTGGCCGCGGAGCGCGAGGCGACCATTATCCTCCGAGACGTTTTCACCTCCTAACAGCCGGTGCGGGATTTTCCAGTATCGCCGATGACAAATCTGACATGAAAGGAGGGTGAAATCATGGAATTACAGGAATTGAAGCAAGCTGTATTCAAGGACTTGCCGTTGCTCATCAAAACGGATGTGTCAATCCGGGATTTCATTATTCAGGTTTGTCGCCCTGAATTTCCTGATAAGCAGGAAACGGAAAGCAGATTTGACCGGATGATGCGGGAATTGAAAGAAAGCCGTGAACTAGATCAAAAGAAGTGGGAAGAGAATCAAAAGAAATGGAAAGAGGATTTAGATCGCCGCGACGCCAAATGGGAAGCGGACTTCGACCGCCGTGACGCTAAGTGGAAAGAGGATTTGGATCGCCGTGACGCCGAGTGGAAAGAAAATTTAGATCGTCGTGACGCTGAACTGGAAGCTTTTAAGAAGGATTCTGAGGAAAACCTGAAGCAGCAGGCCATCAGACTGGAAGCTTTTAAGAAGGATTCTGAAGAAAACCTGAAGAAGCTTGACGCCAAGCTGGAGGCGTACCAGAAGACTACGGAAGAGAATTTTAGACGCCGCGACGCCGAACTCGAAGCTTACAAAAAGAACTCGGAAGAAGAGCTTAAGCGCATGGACGCCAGGATAGAGGCTTCTGAGCAAAGGTGGGAGGAGTACCTTAAGCAGAAGGATATCTGGGATAAAAGGTGGGACGAGAACCAAAAACAAATCCTGGCTAATCAAAAATCCATTGAAGAAATGGTTAAGAAGTATGAGACCGGGATTGGAGCATTAGGGGCGCGCTGGGGGATCTATTCGGAAGAAGCTTTTAGAAGTGGTATGCGCGGGATTCTAAAGGATCTTTTTGATGGAGAAGTGATCAATGTGACTGAGCATGATAAGGAAGGTTTCGTGTTCGGACGCCCCGACCAGGTCGAGCTTGACGTTATCATCAAGAACGGTGTGTTGATTATCTGTGAGTTGAAATCATCCATGAGTAAGGGTGAAATGTATCTTTTTGAAAGAAAAGTCCGGTTTTACGAGCAAAAACACCAGCGAAAAGCCACCCGGATGGTGGTTATCGCCCCGGTGGTGACTGATCGGGCGCGGCAGGTGGCTGAAGAACTGGGGATAGAGGTTTATTCATACGCCGATTCGGTTAAAAAATAGTAACATCGGATGGAGAAGCCCTTGAAAGTGGGAGTATTTCAGTTTAATCCGGTTTTCGGAGAGGTTGAGCACAACATTGGGCTGATTGAAAAAGGTCTGGTGGGATGTCGGGCCGACCTGATTGTCCTGCCCGAGCTTTGCGCCACCGGTTACCAGTTTATTTCAACGGACGAAGTTGCCGGTCTGGCCGAAGAGATTCCCGCGGCCCGACTACCCGGGCCATGATCAACCTGGCTACGTCCCTTCAATGCCATTTGGTTTTCGGATTAGCCGAACGAGACGGCGACCGGATATATAATTCCGCGGCCGTGGTCGGTCCTCAGGGGTTTGTGACCAAATACCGTAAGGTCCATTTGTTTAATGAAGAAAAGATTTGGTTCAGCCCCTCCGACTCCGGATTCCGGACATTTAATTTAAACGGTCTAACCATAGGCTTGATGATTTGTTTTGATTGGTTTTTCCCTGAATCAGCCCGAACCCTGGCACTCATGGGCAGTCACATAATCTGCCATCCAGCCAACCTGGTCTTGCCTTTTTGTCCCGAAGGGATGAAAGTAAGATGCCTGGAAAATAAGCTCTTTGCCATCACAGCCAACCGCATCGGCCGAGAAGAGCGGGGAGGCAAGGCGCCCTTTACTTATATTGGCCGGAGTCAGGTGGTTTCACCCTCATCTGAAGTTTTGATCCGACTGGCTGGAGACGAGACGGGCTTCGCCGCGGTCGAGATCGATCCCCGCCTGGCTGAAAATAAATCTTTGAATGTTCACAATCACCTTTTTCAGGATAGGCGTCCGGCTTGCTACCGCATGACCTGACCGGTCCCGGTAAATGTATTTCCCGTTATTCCACGGCCCATCATTAATATTACCACATCATCCTATGCAAGGAGGTTTTCATGGCGAAGAAGGTCTTTCTCACCGAAGACGAGATTCCTCGGCAATGGTATAATATTCAAGCTGATATGCCCACTCCGCTGCTTCCGCCTCTTCATCCTGGTACGGGTCAACCGGTCACTCCGGACTTGTTAACCCCCATCTTCCCAATGAGCTTGATTGAACAAGAGGTCTCTCAAGAAAGATGGATTGATATCCCGGATGAAGTGATGGACGCTTATACTATCTGGCGCCCTTCGCCTTTATACCGGGCTGAAAGGTTTGAGAAGCTCCTCGATGCCCCGGTTAAGATTTATTTCAAGAATGAAGGAGTCAGCCCGGCCGGCAGCCACAAGCCCAACACAGCGGTGCCCCAAGCCTATTACAATAAGATGGCCGGAGTAAAGAGGATTGCCACGGAAACAGGAGCCGGTCAATGGGGCAGCGCCCTGGCCTTTGCCGGAAAGTTGTTTGGGATTCAAATCAAGGTGTACATGGTTAAGGTGAGTTATGAACAGAAACCCTACCGCAGGCTGATGATGATGACCTGGGGGGCGGACTGTGTGGCGTCTCCTACGAATACGACCGAGGCCGGCCGGCGGATCCTGGCCCTGGATCCCAACTCGCCCGGAAGTCTGGGGATCGCCATTAGTGAGGCTGTGGAAGACGCGTCAGGCCGGGAAGACACCAATTACTCCCTGGGTAGTGTGCTCAATCACGTGATGCTGCACCAGACGGTGATCGGTCTGGAAGCGTTAAAACAAATGAACAAGATCGGCGAGTATCCCGATGTCGTCATCGGCTGTGCCGGCGGTGGGAGCAACTTTGCCGGATTGGCCTTCCCCTTTATCCGCGACAAAATTGCCGGAAAGAAAATGCAGGTCATTGCGGCTGAGCCGACTTCATGTCCGACCATGACCAGGGGGCCGTTTGCCTATGATTTTGGTGACACCGACAAAAGGACCCCGTTATTGGCCATGCACACCCTGGGTCATGATTTCGTCCCGGCGTCCATTCATGCCGGGGGCTTGCGTTATCATGGAATGGCGCCGTTGGTCAGCCAATTGGTGCTGGACGGACTGATTGAACCTCGTGCTTACCACAATCTGGATACGTTCAAGGCCGGAGTGATGTGGGCCCAGACTGAAGGATTCATCCCGGCCCCGGAGACCAATCACGCCATCGCAGCGGTAATGGAAGTGGCCCGCCAGGCCAAAGAAGAAGGCAAAGAAAAGACCATCCTGTTCAACTGGAGCGGTCACGGTCTGGTCGACCTGGCAGCCTATGATGCCTACCTGGGCGGGAAACTGACCGATCACGTATTGCCTCAAGAGGATATTGACCGGGCTTTGGCCGCCATCGCGGCGCATCCCGCCCCCCCCAAAAGATAATCTGCCGGAGAGGCCACGTGCCTGATAACCCTTTAGATAATCAAATCACCCGGTGTCCCAGATTGGGGCATCAGGTGCGCTTTGAATATTGTCGAATGGAGGGCGGAGATTTGCCCTGTCGCCTGATCATCAAGTGCTGGGACGGGCGCCTGCCCATTCCTTACATCCTGGAACGTTTATTTTCCGAAGAAGACCTTAAACGATTTTATTCGCAGCCAAAACCCCAGAAACTGGCCGACCTGGCCACTCTGGTGGAGCAGACCACTCCTTCCGGGGAAAAATAAGGCCGGCGCTCCGGCCCGAGCTCTGGTTGTTTTCAAGATTTCTCGCTTCGCTCGAAATGACAAAGGCGCCGAGCGCTAAAAATTCTATACCGGTGTCACCTCGGATATTGTCATTTCGAGTGAAGCGAGAAATCTTAACGCCTGGTTACACTGTGTCTTCTCGAAAAGGTACAATTGTGACCGTTCAACGTATAAAAAAAAAGAGCAGCCATCCTGGAAACGGGACGGCTGCTCTTGTGCTCTGAGCCAGGGGTAAATCATCCGCAGCGGTTGGACGTGGTTAGAAATTAAAGACCGTGTCCAGTTCGATGTCCGGGACGTCGAAAACCGTGTTGTGGGGCGGCAGAGGGTCGGTCTTGAAGAATTCCGGCAACCGGTCATGCTGCTTGCTGAATCCGGCCAGCTCATTGAATTTTCGTTCCGCCCTCAAAATGGTCTTGCCCAGTTCGACAACGTCGTTTCCGGTTAGCGTGAGGCCGTATTTGGCGTTGATCATTTCGTAAACGGCTTCAAACGCCTCGGGCATATCCAGAATGGGGAAGGCGGTAAACAGGCACAACCCGGTGGAGTCCAAGGCAGCCGTAGCGATTTGGAGGTTCCGGGATAATTCCACCTGGCCTTCGGATTTGAGGGGATTGATCGAGCCGCCGACGCTCAAGATGTTGGCAGTAGTGGCGTAACCGGCGGTGTGGTCTCCACCCATCGTCGAGGTGGCGTAGGTGACTCCGATCCCTTTGACGGCGCGAGGGTCGTAGGCCGGTAAGGCCTGTCCTTTGGTTACCGGGATACGTTTGACTCCGAAAACCGCCCCGGTCACGGCCGCACCGGATCCCAAGACTTTACCCAAGACGGTGCCCTGGCCGACTTCTTTAATCAATTTGATGGCCCCTTCGGCGTCACCAAAGGGCAGCAGGCCGCCGTCCATGGCCACAGCCAGGGAGTTGCCCAGTTCTATCGAGTCCAGGCCGATATCGTCATAAAGACGATCCAGCATGGCAATAGAATCAGGGTCGGAGATGCCGCAATTGGCCCCATTGGCCCAGACAGTCTCGTATTCCGGTTCCTTGGTCAGGTAATGGCCGTCTTTGTCGAGATATACCCCGGAACAACGAATGGTGCATCCCGAGTGGCAGCCGTGGGTCGGCTTGCCGCCCCGGGCCGTGATTATTTCGTGGAATTTTTCGCCACTGATGGCTTCGGCATGTTCAAACCGGCCTGAGGAAAAATTTCGGGTGGGTAGGCCGCCGGCTTCGTTAAGAATGTTGGTTAAGACATTGGTGCCGTAGGTGGGCAATCCGGAACTGGTGACCGGATGTTTATTAAGGGTGTCCAGAAATTTGCGCTGGGCTGTTTTAAAAGCCTCTGGATCGGCCAGGTCGGCCCTGTCGGTTCCGGTCGGATCGACGACAATGGCCTTGAGCCCTTTGGACCCCATTACCGCACCCAGACCACCGCGGCCGGCATGCCTGGTGGGCCGATTCTCCTGGTCGGTCACGGCAATGCTGGCGGCCTTGAGGAGCATTTCACCGGCCTGGCCGATGGTGATGTAGGCCGATTTTTCGCCGTATTCGGCGGTGAGTTTGGCCACGGTATCGTAATTTGCCAGGCCCATTAAGTCATTGGCTTCTTTGAGTGTCGCCTGGTCCTTGGAGAGGACGAGTTTGTACATCTTACCGGTTGGCGCCGTTCCTTCAAGAATGATGGCCTTGACCCGCAACCGGGAGAGGTATTGCCCGGCTTGACCACCGGCGTTGGCTTCCTTGATGCCTCCGGTGAGCGGGCTTTTGCCGCCCACGGACATCCGGCCGGAAGTGGGAGCCGAGGTGGCTCCGAGCAGGCCGGGGGCGAAGACAAGTTTATTGTTTGGTCCAATAGGATTGGCCAGAGCATCCACCTCATCGAGCACGATATGAGAGGTCAAACCGCGGCCGCCCAGCGAGGCGTATTTGTCCGGCACGTTTTCTTTTTTGACCGAGAGGTCGGTCATATTCACTCTTAAGATATAGTCCATTGTCATCCCTCCTTTGCTTTTGGATAATACGAGAAATAGGATCTAATGTCAATATTATTTGTATAATTAAATAGTTATATCATTTTTGATCTAACCTGAGTATGCGGCGGGAAGTGGTTCCAGACGAAATTTGGATGGGCTATTGGATGGAATAGAAGGCCGGAAATCCTTGGCCCGAAAAGTTTTTAAATTTTTTTATTGACAAATTTTGCAACACGGTTACAATAAGCGATTACTTTGCAGAAACCACGATAGGAGTCGCCTATGGTGAAGTATAATTTGAGACCGGAGGGAGGGATCGCTGGATGCCAGGCGTTAGAATTAAAGCCAACGAGCCATTTGAAAACGCCTTAAAGCGGTTTAAGAAGCAGTGCGAAAAAGCGGGAATCATGTCCGAGATCAGGAAACGCGAGCACTACGAAAAACCGTCCATCAAAAAGAAGAAGAAGGCCCTGGCGGCTAAGAAGCGCGCAGTAAAAAAAGCCAGAAAGTACGGATCCTGACATGCCCGTTATCGATGATATTGATCATGCCTTCAAATCGGCGCTCAAATCAAGTGATAAAATCAGGCTATCCACACTCCGGATGGCCAGGGCAGCTATTAAGAACAAAGAAGTCGAACTAAGAAGAAAGCTGTCTGATCAGGAAATTATCGCCACTCTAAACACCATGGCCAAACAACGGCAAGAATCCATCGCCCAGTTCTCTCTGGGCGGCCGCCAAGACCTGGTGGATCAAGAAACACAAGAACTGGAAATAATATTCGAATTCTTACCCAAGCAACTCTCCGAGGCCGAGGTGGCGGAAGCCGTAACCAGGATTATCCGCAGCACCGGAGCCTACGGAAAAAAAGATCTGGGTAAGGTCATGAAGGCGGTTATGGCCGAACTGGCCGGCCAGGCTGACGGAAAATTAGTCAACCGGCTGGTTTCAGAAAAAATCAATAAGTAGGACCTCGGTCCGACCGCTTAGCTAGGCCCTAATACAGGAATAACTCCATCTGTCCGCTCTGCCGCCTGTCCGGGCGGCCCATTGCTGTCATGAGGTCGGGGCCTTGACGTTAAGACAAATTTTTTCATTGAATGATTCACGATCCACACCCCGCAGGGTTCTCTGGAGCCCTGTCGGGGTTTCTTGTTGGTTCTATTGTTATGAGTTGCGGGTTACGTGTTGCGACTTGCGTGTTCATGGAATATTGACGCTGAATCCTGAATAGAATTGTTGACACCGAACCGGTGCCGAGGCCGCGGCAGATCTGATCTGACCATGCCTGCCGCATATTCCTAATGCAAATTCCCAGAAATCCGAAATGGACAAAGAAACCTTAAGGGTCCTGGAATTTGATAAATTGCTTGTTAACCTAGGCGGTTATGCCTCTTCTTCCATCGGGCTGCGGCTGATTGGCGGCCTCGCGCCGGCTCAAAGCCTGGATGAGGTCCGGACCCGATTAAATCGAGTGTCTCAACTCAAAGAGCTGATGACCGTCAAGGGATTTCCTCCTTTGGGCGGAATAGCCGACTTGAGTACCCAACTAACTAAGATCGCCGTTGAAAATTCCTCATTATCCTCTGAAGAACTTGTTGACGTTTATTCCACCCTGGTTGCCGCCTCTCGTGTGAAACGATATTTTTCTGAAGAACGCGGCCGGGCCCTTGATGTCTGGGCGGAGGCTGAAAAACTGTGTCCACTTCCCGAAGTGACCGCCGCCATGGAACAAGTCTTCGACGATCGCGGGCAGATCTTGGACACGGCCAGCCCCCAGTTGCACCGCATCAGAAAGGATATGCAACGGCTTAAGGAGCGAATTCAAAATAAACTGCAACAAGTGTTCGACTCCAAATTTGTCCGGGCCGCGGCTCCGGACC
>JADFXY010000144.1:0-10398 GCA_015233355.1 Deltaproteobacteria bacterium
GACTGTGGGCCAGGACCCGGATAAGGACGATATTCCTGTGGACCTTTTCCTTGATGCCGGTGAACAACCGGTCGCCAGATTGAGGGGCCGGGTGGCTCAACCATTGGAGCGCATGGCCTATGATTTGGAACTGGAGATGTCGCCGTTAGCTCCTCGCCAACTGGCCGCCTATCTGGGTCTGGCGGATCTGCTGCCGGCCGGAAATAAGGAAGCCTTAACCCGTCTGGCCTTGAAAGGTAATCTGAAAGGTGATCGGCAGTCCTTTTCCATAACAGACGGAACACTGGAATTAGACGACTCAAGACTGACTTTCTCCTTCAATCTGGGAGATTTTTCCAAGCCGAATTTGATATTTCAGGCCAAGCTCAACAAAATCGACCTGGACCGGTATCTACCTCCTGAAAAAAGTTCCCCACCCGCGGCTCCGGAAAAGAAGAACCAGCCCCCTAACGGCCCGGGCGTCAAATTCGACTTATCCCCATTACGGCAACTGACCTTAGACGGAGATATTCTGGTTGACCAGGTCAGTCTGGGCAATGCCCGGATTGAAGCCATCCAGTTGAAAGTCTCTGGAAATAAGGGGCTGTTCCAGTATTATTTCCTCGCGTCCAAAGCCGCCCAGGGCGAAATGTCGGCCAAAGGGATTATCGACCTGAAATCAGATCATCCCCAGGTGGATTTGAAACTGGCCACCAGGGGAGTCCGGGTGGGTGCTTTGCTCCGGGACGCCGCAGAAAAACCAATAGAAAAACCTGTGCCCCAGACCGACGCGAAGGCCGGCGACGGCATTGACTTCTCCCTTAGCGGAAAAGTAATCATCCAGGAATCCGGACCCCGGTATGACCTGGCCTTAGACCTATCTCCATTTTCTTTTCGGGAATTAATCGCGGCCTGGGGCCGACCGCAATTGAACCCGGTCGATCCCCAGACTCTGACTTACCTGGCGCTTCGGGCTGGACTTAAGGGAGATTGCCGGCAAGTGATCATTACCGACGGCGCCGTGGACTTGGATGAAACCAAAATGAAGCTGACAGGTAAAGTGGAAGATTTTTCCAGGCCAAAGATAACCTTCGATCTGAGCCTGGACCGGATTAATCTTGACCGGTACCTGACACCCAGGGACAAAAGCAAATCTGCGGCCGCCGCCGAAACCATTGCGGCGTTGCCATCCAGACAAAATAAAAGAGATTATACTTCTGCTAACGCAATGACATTAAACGGGGCCTTTCGCCTGGGACAACTGACCGTGGGCCAGGCTCGGATTCAAGACGCCCGGATCAAGGTTTCCAGCCAGGATGGCGTTTTTCTACTTGATTTTATGTCGGCAAAGCTGTATCAGGGTGAGACGTCGGGAAAAATGACGGTTGATCTGCGTCCGGAATACCCCCGGACCAGCCTGGAATTGCGGGCGAAGGGAGTTCAGGTTGGTCCGCTAATCCGAGATGTCCTGGCCAAAGACGAGTTAGAGGGCACGGCCCAGACCCGAATGTCTCTAAGCTCAGATGGAGACGAACCTGTCATGATGAAGAAGACTCTCAATGGCCAGGGTGAGATACAATTAACCAAGGGAGCCATAAAAGGGATCAACATGCCCCGGCTGCTAAAAAATATTCAGTCGTTGGGCGCTTCTCCCGGTGACCGGGGAAGTTCCGACCGGACGGAATTTAATTCTCTTCGATCTGTCTTTACCATTACCAACGGCATGATTAACACGTCCGATACTAAGATGGAATCTTCGGAAATGTCCGTTATTGTGACCGGCAAGGCGGATCTGGTCAATGAGACATTGGACTTCCGGGCAGACCCGAAACTGGTCCTTCCGGCTGGATTGGCAGGGAATTTGCCATTCGGGGGCAGCGTTGTCCCGGTCAGGATCGGCGGTAAGTTTTCTTCGCCCACCTTTACTCCGATCCTTGACGGCCTGATCAAACAGAAGATCGAAGAAGGAATCTCCAACTTGATCAAGCAGCGGCTGAATAACCAGGAGAAGAGTGATCCAAAAGGAGACACCCCGCCGGTCAATGATGTGGTAAAAGGATTAATCAAAGGATTTCTGGGCCGGTAATCATCTTGTTGCTTGTTGCGGATTACGTGTCAATATCATTGACTAACTGCCCGGACAATCGTGCTAATTTCTCTAAAATAGCCAATTCCACATAAGCCCAAACGGGGCGAACTAGGTTAGCCCAGCGGCAACGCCCTGGGAAATCCGATGAGTTACGCGTGGCGTATTCATTTCATCACCGCAAAATTTATTTTCATCATTTCCCGAAGATATCTTCGGCCTGAAATTCGTAACCTGCGGCTATCTAAGACCCTTTACATAACCTTATTGGAGATAAACATATGCCGGGATTTGAACTGATTGGAAAAGAAGAACGTGACGCAGTAAGTGAGATATTCGACCGTGGGGGCATCATGTTTCGCTACGGATTTGACGGCCCCCGTCAGAACATCTTTAAGGTAACCGAATTCGAGGCCGCCTTCACCAAATACCTGGGCTGCTCCCATGGACATGCGGTAAATACGGGCACCGCGGCCGTGCGCACGGCTCTAGCCGCCCTGGGCATTGGTCCAGGCGACGAGGTTATTACCCAGTGCTTCACCTTTGTGGCCACGATAGAAGCGATCATGGAAGCAGGAGCCACTCCGGTACTGGCTGAGATAGACGCTAGCCTGAACATGGATCCCCAAGACCTGGAGAACCTGATCACACCCCGGACCAAGGCCGTTATCCCGGTCCACATGCTGGGTGCCGCGGCCGATATGGACCGGATCACCCAGGTGGCCGAGCGTCATCAGATCCCCATCATTGAAGACTCCTGCCAGGCTCCGGGGACCATATACAAAGGGAAAAAGACCGGTACTATCGGGAAGATGGGATGTTTCAGCTTTGACTTTGTCAAGACCATGACCTGCGGCGAAGGTGGAATGGTGGTGACTAATGACGAATCCCTGTACCGTCGGGCCGCTGAATTTGCCGATCACGGTCATGTGCACGACCCCAATGTCCCGCGAGGGGCTGATCCCCATCTGATACCAGGATTCAACTACCGCATGACCGAGATCCAGGCAGCGGTAGGGCTGGCCCAATTGGCCAAACTCGACGGCATCCTGGCCGCCCAGCGCCGGAACAAGAAAGACATTGTGGACGGAATCAAAGGGCTCTCCGATATCTCATTCCGGGCTTTGCCGGACTCAGCCGGTGATGGCGGTGATACGCTGGTGATGACCTTCCCGAATAAAGAGCTGGCCTTCAAGGTGGGCCAATCGTTAATCAAAGATGGCGTAGTCACTAAAATTCTGCCGGACGCCATGGGCTGGCACTTTGCCGGCGAATGGGCCCACATGTTGGCCCGGACCTCTAATTATGCCGGCCGCGACCTGGCCGCCTGTTGGCCAAAGTCCCGTGAAATACTGTTGTCCTCAGTGGCGGTCATGATCAAAATCAAGATGTCCGATGAAGACAAAGCAAAAATCATCACCGGCATCAAGAAGGCCCTGAGTTAATATCTTATTTTTACTTCTAAAGGCGAGTTTTTCGCCATCGACTCACGATTGAGGTGGCTATGATCCGGGTATCCTGCCCCAGTGTCGGCCGGGAAGAATCGGCCGCGGTCGAGGAAGCCTTTGCTTTGGAGTATTTCGGGCAGGGGCTGAAGACCGCAGAATTTGAACAAAGGCTTAAAGATTACTTTGATGGCCGGGAGGTGGTGACCGTCAACACAGGCACCTCGGCGCTCCATTTGAGCCTGGCCGCCCTGGGGTTGGGGCCGGAGGATGAGGTCATAGTGCCGTCTTTGACCTTTATCGGATCGTGGCAAGCCGTGACCATGACCGGCGCCAAGGCTGTGGGGTGCGAAGTCAGGCTGGATAACTTAAATATAGATGTTGCAGATGTGCGCCGCAGAATCACCAGCCGGACCAAGGCGATTATGCCGGTCCATTACGCCGGCCGGCCATGTTACATGGAGGAACTGCTAAGCATAAGGCAGGAAACCGGAATCAGAATTGTGGAAGACGCCGCCCACGCCCTGGGCTCCTCCTACCAGGGGCGTCGAATCGGTAGTTTCGGTGATGTCGCTTGTTTCAGTTTTGATTCGATCAAAAACATTACCTGTGGCGACGGCGGGGCCATAGTCACGGGTGATGTGGAACTGGCCGAACGGATGCGTCGGATGAGACTGCTGGGCATTGACCGTAAGTCCCATTCCGCCGCCTGGCAAAACCGGAGCTGGTTTTACACCGTCAATGAACCTGGGTTTCGATACCACCTGGGCAACATCAATGCGGCCATCGGTCTGGCCCAGTTGGCCAAACTTGAAGGATTCATCAAAAAGAGGCAAGATATCTGCCGACGCTACGACCAGGCCCTGGCCGACATGGCCGAGATCGCCACCCTGGCCGGGGATTATCATACCACCGCCCCCCATGTATATGTCATCCGGGTTCTAAACGGCCGACGGGATCAACTGCAAGACCATCTCAAATCTCTCGATATTGAGACTGGAATCAACTATGTGCCCAATCATATCCAGCCGTTTTATGCGCATTTAAAACTTGATCTGCCGGTGACCGAGACTGTGTTCAAAGAGATATTGACACTACCCCTTCACGTCAAGTTATCAGATACCGATGTAGAGCGCGTCATTGCCGGCGTCAGGGGATTTTTTACATCATAGACCGGGCCGTTGGGCGGACACAATCCTGTTTTGGAAGTCTCTGGTTCAGGGCGTCTGAAACATATTCATTCTGGGATATACCGACTTGAATAGACATGGTAAATTCGTATTTCTGGATCGGGACGGTGTGATCAATGAGGACCGGGAGGACTACGTCAAATCCTGGGATGAGATGGTGGTAATCCCGGCCGCCATGGCTGGGCTTAAGCTTCTCCATCAACACCGAATCAGGACTATAGTCATCACTAATCAGTCGGGGATAAGTCGGGGGTTGATAACGGAATCCGGACTACGGGAGATGCACCATAACCTGCGGAAAACAGTTACAGCCTGCGGCGGGCAGATCGAAGCCATCTACTATTGCCCCCATCACCCGGATGCCGGATGTCCCTGCCGGAAACCCGGTTCCGCCTTATTTGTGCAGGCAGCCCAGGAGCACGGTATAGATTTGGACACTACTTGCTACGTCGGAGACAGCGTTAAGGATATCCGGGCCGGTCAGGCCCTGGGCATGAAAACCGTGCTGGTTCTCACCGGCAAAGGGAAACGTTCGCTGGAGCGTCTGAATACGACCGATCTAGACGCCAGACCAGGGGCAGTGGTTAACGACCTATGGGAAGCGGCCTGCCTCATTCTGGATCTTCCGGTGACCCACTATTCTTCATCGCACCAGTCGTAACCCATTTATGTCGTCAGGCTATCCCCGCCATCTTTAGCCTTATGACTGGGTGGACAAATTATCAGCCGGCTTTTTGGGCGAATTTTCTCTCCCCTTCGATCAGATCCGCATATAACACTGGAAACGGACAGAACAGTTGGAATAATTCTAATTATTGAGGGCATTTCTCCTGATTTTTTGCAGGTTATCGTTTAATCGAGTCCGGATTACATATCCGATGACGGCCAACCGACTGACTATATCGGGTTCGTTCTCCAGCCGACTTTCTATCTCTTGTTGAACCACCTGCAGCTTCGGGTTGTCGGCCAGAAAACGATGAAGTTCCGATAGAGCGGCCTTCAGTTCTTCCTCACGGTTATCTTGCTCAAAAATTTGCTCACAGTCATTAATGCGTGCCGTCTGTTCCATTGCTTCTCCTGTGTTATTCCTGTAGGTCTGATGACGAAAATATCCATCCGTGGGATGTTGGGACGTAA
The DNA here is from genome assembly GCA_015233355.1 of Deltaproteobacteria bacterium. Classification (GTDB taxonomy): domain Bacteria; phylum Desulfobacterota; class JADFXK01; order JADFXK01; family JADFXK01; genus JADFXK01. The sequence goes on from JADFXY010000144.1 coordinate 5,838, forward strand.
ATTCCAATCTACGTATGTGCCTGATCATTTTTGGTAAAACAATTAATCGCGGCTGGTTCAATTTCAAGTATTCTAAAAGCTATATTATAGCTAGAGCATACTTCTAAAAAAAGATCAACTTAAAATTGACAAAAAAATGGCCCGTCGAGAGGACCAGTCCCGACGGGCCGCTAACCAGGAAAAGGAGGCTAGAAAACGACACCATTAGAATAAGCATTATCCGTGCCACAATGGCCTAACCTCCGGCCGGCCTGATGTTAGCCCCAAAGCATCGTTACCAAGGGCGGATTTATGGCCAAATTTGTATGAAAATCAGGACAGAAGCAACACGATTGTAGAATCGAATCAATAACCGGCCCCCTTGCCCCGAATGCCATGGACTATTAATTCGACCAGACCGCCGCTCTTCATTTCTCTTCCGGCAATTTGGCCAGCACAGCCTCCACGATATCCTTAAATGCCTGGGCCGTGGGGCTATCGGGAGGGTCGTCCATATATGGGCGGCCCTGGTCGGAGGCCTCCACCAGTTTGGGATCGATTGGAATCCGGCCCAGGAACGGGACTTCCATTTTTTCAGCCATGGTCTGGCCGCCACCCTGGCTGAACAGGGGAATCATCTGCCCGCAATGGGGGCAAGTTAACCCACTCATGTTCTCCACGACACCCAATATTTCCATATTCACCTGCTTACAGAAGCTTATGGATTTACGGACATCGGCTAAAGAAATCTCTTGGGGCGTGGTCAGGACGATAGCCTTGGCCTGGGGAACGGTCTGGGCCACAGTCAACGGTTCATCGCCGGTTCCAGGAGGCGCGTCGATAATCAGAAAATCCAAGGGCCCCCAGTAAACGTCTGATAAAAACTGCCGGATAACGTTGATCTTCACCGGTCCACGCCAAATCACGGCCGAGTCTTTGTCGCTGAATAAGACTTCGATGGAAATGGCCGAGAGATTGGGGTTGTACTTGACGGGGAATAACACCTTCGAATCCCGGCTCAGGTCGGCCAGGGATGCCAGACCCAGCATCCGGGGAATATCGGGGCCGTGGAGATCCACATCCATCAAGCCTACCTTCAGTCCTCGGGCGGCCAGCGCCACGGCCAGATTCACCGAAAAGCTTGATTTTCCGACCCCGCCTTTGCCGCTCATGACCATGATGGTATTTTTGATTTTGGACAGAGTTCGTTGAATTTGAGTATCTTGTGACTCTATCTCCGGTTTACGTCCCCCTGCGGAAGCTGGACAAGAAGCTGACGTATTGTTTTCGCTCATTTAAAGTCTCACCTCATGATTTGTTATCAGTTATATATCGAGACACGAAACAAACATAGTACCAGGCAAAATGAATCGGGGCAAGAGATAAGCACAATTTTGTCGGCCGGGGACCTCTTTCTTTTCGGCCGGCCCACGCCGGTCTGTCTTCATTTGCGCCTGAAGAGCTATCCTTGACACATTTTTTTGGGGTCGGTCATATTTACCATTGACTTGCTTGTATGACTATAATATATTCTCGTGGTTGATTTCTACCCGGTCTAGGGACAGACTGCTCCCTTCTATCCACGGGCAAGAAATTTGGAAACCGATCCTGACCGGCCGTTTTTCCAGCAAACCTACCATTTCTTCTTCCGATCGAATAACCGGGCGTTGACCCAACTCAAGTACAGACGCTGTCAGATCAGCAAGGTGTTCTATTGGAGACAAGTCGCATCTCTGGGACGGGTCTACCGACCTGACGATGTGATATGATATCTCAGAGTTACAAGGATTATCTTCAACAATGGGAGATTATTTCTAATGATTGAGATCAGATTTCATGGAAGGGGAGGCCAGGGCGCGGTCACCTCGGCGGAATTGCTTGCCCGAGCGGCAATTGATGAAGGAAAATACGCCCAGGCCTTCCCCAGTTTTGGTCCCGAGCGAAGAGGGGCGCCGGTTATGTCCTATACCCGCATTTCGGACCATCCGATCAAAACTCGGGAGAAGGTCTATCATCCGGATATTGCCGTAGTCTTAGATCCCACTATTTTAAAAATCGTGGATGTCACCGAAGGTCTCAAACCCGGCGGGCTGGTGATAGTTAACACCAATAAATCAAAGGAAGCCCTGGCGGCCGAAACTGGAATCAAGGCCAGACTGGCCGTAGTCGACGCCACCAAAATAGCCATAGAGTCCATGGGCCTGCCGATTACCAACACGGTTATGTTGGGCGCGGTGGTCAAAGTTGCCAACCTGGTTAAGGCCGAATCCTTGATTGAACCATTGAAAGAGCGTTTCGGAAAAATTTATGAAAAAAATTACACGGCCTACAAGCGTGCTTTCGATGAGGTCGTCAGTTAGGGGAGGCAGAACATTGTCCACTTCAAGTGCCATAATCGGCTGGAAAAATCTTACCCTAGGCTGTGCCATCCTGGAACCGGGGAGTTCACGTAAATTAAAAACCGGGGATTGGCGGTCCCAACACCCGGTGTTGGACAAAGAAAAATGCATTAAGTGCGCGATATGCTATATCGATTGCCCGGACATAGCCTACAGTCAAAATGAAGAAGGCTATTTCATCGCCGACATGACTTATTGCAAAGGATGCGGCATATGCGCCAACGAATGCCCTAAAGACGCCATCACCATGAAAATGGAGGAAGAATAATGGCCAAACGAGTCGGTATGGAGGTGTCCTTAGGCGTCAGCGAAGCGGTCAAGGTGGCGGACGTTGATGTCATCGCCGCCTATCCTATTACACCTCAAACCCATATTGTGGAACACCTCGCAGAATTGGTGGCCAACGGAGAATTGGACGCCGAATTCATCCCGGTCGAGTCCGAACATTCAGCCATGAGTTCCTGCGTCGGATCCTCGGCCACGGGAGCCCGGACCTATACTGCCAGCAGCTCCCAGGGGTTGGCGTTAATGCACGAAATCTTGTACATTGTTCCCGCCCTTCGCCTGCCGGTAGTTATGACCATCGCCAATCGGGCCTTATCCGGGCCGATCAACATTTGGAACGACCATTCCGATATCATGTCGGAGCGCGATATCGGCTGGGTTCAAACCTTTGCCGAAAACGGACAGGAAGCCTTTGACTTGAGTATTCATGCTTTTCGGGTGGCGGAAGATCATTCCGTACTTTTGCCGGTGATAGTCAATTTGGATGGGTTCACCTTGACTCACGTGGTTGAACCATTTGAAATCCTGGACCGGGCCGAAGTAGCCAAATATCTGCCTCCCTATAAGCCGGTGCAGCGCCTGGACCCGGAGCACCCCATGACCATGGGCGCGGTGGGCATCCCGGAAGTCTACACCGAGGCCAAAAAACAAGTCGAAGACGCCCTGGTCAAGTCAAAATCCGTCGTGATCCAGGCCTGGAAAGAATTCGGTGATCTCTTCGGCCGGTACTATCATCCGGTGGAAACATATAAGACCGAAGGCGCCGAAACTCTGCTGCTGACCATGGGCTCCGTCTCGGAAACGGCCATGACGGCCATCGACAAAATGAGAGAAGCCGGTAAAAAAGTTGGGTTGGTCAGGTTCCGGCTGTGGCGTCCTTTCCCATTTGAAGAGTTCTTTGAAGCTGTCAAAGGCGTTAAGACTCTGGCCGTAATGGATCGGGCCATGTCTCCCGGTGGTCCTTGTGGACCTGTCGCGGCTGAAGTGAGGGCCGCCCTTTACGATCAGCCCAATCGGCCTAAGGTATTCAGCTTTGTCGCCGGATTAGGAGGCCGGGATGTCCAGGTCTCCGATTTCGAAGAAATCGTGTCACGGGCGGAAATATACGCCGAAAAGGGCGCCCCGGCCACTTATGACCTGATCGGAGTGAGAGAGATATGATTGAACAAGACCTGAAAGATTTCCAAAAGATTACCCAGAAAAGTTTGCCCACCTTTGAAGGCCTGGCCCAAGGGCACCGCGCCTGTCAGGGTTGTGGCGAGGTCTTGGCCCTGCGGCAGGTGATGAAGGCCCTGGGACCCGATACCATTGCCGTCAGCGCCACTGGCTGCATGGAGATCATAACCTCGTCGTTTCCTCAGAGCGCCTGGAACATCCCCTGGTTACACGTTGCCTTCGAAAACGTCGCGGCAGTCGCCTCCGGCGTAGAAGCCGGCCTAAAGGCCCAAATGCGGAAGGGCAAGCTCCCGGAAAAGAAAATATTCATCGTGGCTACTGCGGGTGACGGGGGCACGGCGGACATCGGGCTCCAGGCCCTGTCCGGTGCTTTGGAGCGGGGTCATAATTTTGTTTACGTCTGTTTAGACAACGAAGCTTACATGAACACCGGGATCCAGAGGTCCAGCGCCACTCCCTATGGGGCCAGCACCACGACTTCGCCTTCCGGAAAGCATAGCATCGGCCAGAACACCTGGAAAAAGGACATGCCGGCCATTGCCATCGCCCACCGGATTCCGTACGTGGCCACGGCCAACCCGGCCTATCATGTGGACCTGATGAATAAAGTTCAAAAAGCCAAGCTGATCAACGGGCCGGCTTATTTGCACATCTATTCCTCTTGCCCCACCGGCTGGAGGCACGAAATTGACAAAGCCGTAGAGATCTCCCGGATGGCCGTG
>JADFXY010000145.1:0-10392 GCA_015233355.1 Deltaproteobacteria bacterium
ATCCCGGTGGCCTGATCGAGAAACATGTTGCTCATTTTTTCCATCTGTTCCTGGAACATGGTGATGCTGTTGAAAGTGTTGTCAAACATATACTTGTTGAAGTTGATCATCTGTTGTAACATTTTTTGGGGTTCCATAGCTTCTCCTTCTGCGGTGTTTTACTTAAGGGGCGTCAAAATGGGATGTACTGACAACTATCAATAAGTTAATCAAGTTATGGGCATCCGGCTCGGCTGTCATTCGCTTTTGCAAAAACAGCTCTGGATCTGGTTAAAACCATCAGTCATCATCGTTTTGAAATCGGAACTTGTTTTTCTACAAGTCGCCAGATAATCATTTACGACTTTTTTTCCTTCTTGGGGAATCCAGGCGGCCTGGTCCATCATCAGGTTGGTCATTTTTTCCATCTGGTCTTGGACCATGGACATGGCGTTAAAGGTGTTGTCAAGGGTGGCCTTCTCAAATTCAATCATTTGTTTTGCAAATTGTTGGGGATCCATGATATTAATACCTCCGATATGTTTATGTGGTCGGTTACCGGGTGTTGGTCCCGGGTCGAGCTGTGCTTGGGGTAACAAACCCGATGAAGCTGTGAGGAGTTGCGGTGGGGCACCCGGGCAGAGAATCGTGGGAAAGCATCGGGGGATAAGAAGCCGGCCCCTGGCCCAGCCACCGGGTATGCGATTTGCTTAGTACGAATGGTTCAAAGATAATACGGATTCCCCCGGTTGTCAAAGGAAAAAATGTTGCAGTGCAAAATTATTGTTTTATTATATTGATATAACAAGATAAAAATATAACGCAAGACGCCATCTTCGCTTTCGGGGTAAGGCTCTTACCCGGCGAGGTGGATTCCCCAAACGACTTGTCCCGCAGGAGATAAATTTCTACGGCAGGTTTGACGGCAACCGAAGTGGCGGTGAGACATCTCCAGGAAAAAAATTATGCCCGAAGACAGGCTGTTGGTTAAAAAGTATTCCAACCGGCGACTCTATGACACTGAAAAGAGCGCTTACGTCACCCTGGATGATATTTGTCAGGCGATTAAGAAGGGCCGGCAAGTGGAGGTCGTCGATGCCAAGACCAGGGAAGACGTGACTGCGTTTATCCTGACTCAGATTGTCTTAGAAGAAGCCAGAAAAAAGAACATTCTTCTCCCGGTGCCGTTGCTCCACCTGGTCATCCAGCATGGGGAAAGTGTGCTGGCCGAGTTTTTTGATAAGTATCTTCACCAGACGATCCGGAGCTATTTGATGTTCAAAACGACCCTTGACGAACAATTCCGGAAATGGTTGGACATGGGCGTGGACCTGACCAGCCTGGCGCAGAAAACCATGGTTGGGCTGTCGCCTCTTAAATCCGTCTTCGATGCTTTCGGGGACAAGTCTAAACCGGGAGAAGAGAAAAAAAAGAAATAGAGTCAACGGGCCGGCGTACGATTTGGGTCCGATTCTTTCAACTGGAAGGGATGATGGGCGGCCGCATCTCACATTCGTTGGGTGGTGCAAGATTCGGGCCTGGAGATACCTAAGTTGGCCGCCGCTTCTTCCATAGCCGTGAAGAGCGTTTTGTATAAATTGCAATAAGGATCTTTCCGGTAGAGGTCGCCGGTAGCGGTGTATGCTCTTACCGGGCACCCACCGTGGCACAAGGTCAGATACAGGCAATCAAGACAATCTTCGCCTTGAACCAAGAGGCCCGGTCTGGCCTGGAGGCGTCGGCGGGCCTGGCTGTTCCGCAGCAAATCAGATAAGTTGCCGCAATCAAATATGTTGCCGAAGCGGAATTCCGGATAGCTGGTGACCCAACAGTCGCATTGGGCGACGTGACCGCGGGGATCAATGCACACGAACTCATTGACACAGTTATCCCGCCAGATGCAGAGCAGGTCCTTATTTCCGTAAAGGAAATAGTCCAAGAGCTTGTCAAAGGGACCGACCCTGACTCCATTGGGCCGACCCCGGTCAATCCAGATGCCGGCCAAATCCACCATAAACTTGCTGAGATGATTGACGTCCAAGGGGTAACCCTGTTTCACCGTTGAGGGTGCCCCCCCTGGGAACGGTGTGTTGATTTGAAAACTAGTGAGCCCCAGCTCTTCTACAAAATGTGAATAGAATCGGTCCGCCCCCATTTCCAAAGTTTGATTATTGGGAATTGATATAATCCCAACCTCGATGCCGGCTTCCTTGGCTTCGAGATTTTTTTGTTCCCATATAATTTCATATTCTTTCGGGCTTCCGCCTTTAAGTTTTCGGTGGAGATTGGGAAAATCCATGGAAGAGCCGATATTATTCCCAAACATGCTCGAAATAATTCCATTCCATTGTCGGCCGTAGGCCATCATGTTGGACTGGATGTAGTTCAGGACCTGCTTATGCCTTCTTTCAGCAGCCTCCTGAACAACGTCGTGGGCTTGTTCAAACCAGGCGGGCGGCATGGTCATCACCTCGCCTCCCTGCCAATATATGGACAAAGTTTCCTGGCGGCGTTGGTCCATGTAGTCCATGACCTTCTGGACGACCACGGAAAGTTGTTCCATGGTCAGGTCATAGTCACTTTCGCGCTCGAAGCAGTAGCCACAAGCAGCGTTGCACCTTAAAGTCGGCAAAAGGATGAGCGAACAATTTCCTCCGGTCATCATGGATTTTCACCCCTTTCCCCGAGTTGGGCCAGGTCCTTCCTCAATTCTATGGCCGCATCCTTTAACATCCGAAACACGGATTTTGCTCCGTCACAGTTGTAGTCTGGCCGGGGCCATTTGAAATACCCGGAGCAATTGACGCGGAACTCACAGGCATCACATTCCGCCTGGAGGGCTGCCCGCTCCTCAATGAATTCTTTAATCAAAGAGGCGCTGTCGGGTGCCGGTCCCATTTCGGTGAATCTCTTGGATACGGCCTCTTCTCCCTGATCCGTGATATACCTGATTCTGGTTGGGTCTTCCTCTTGGATGCTCCAGAGCGTAAGGGGGGTGTTGTGATAGAAGGCCAGAAACAGACTATGAAAATACTCTATCGGCTTGGAGACTGTTGACTGGTGCAGGTAATAGTGGGCCAATTGGATCATTTCTTCGAATAGTGTCCGGTCCGGCTGGAGGATCTCCAGTTTTACAGAGAAATCCAACGAAACAGCCAACTTCGCCAGATTAAGGAATCCGGGGGCAACGGGCACCGACACTCTGACGGCATGATTGGTCAGGAGAGGAGCGTATTGATAGAGCAGGGGCAGGTCCGTCAAGGGGTTCTGCACGACCAGATCGATTGGAACCGCATACTCCCAACTCAACAGGTCGTCAATTCCGAGGCCAAGAGTGTGGATTTGAACGTACGAAAGCTTATCCAGGTCTTCTTGGTTCAGTTTCTTGACCAGTTCCGACGGATCGTGCGACCGGACGATCAGGTTTTGTCCCCGGTATTTTTCGATCATCTCGACCGAGATGTTATAAAAAATGGAAGAATTCTTTGCCGCTGACAAATTTAAATAAGACGTTGATTGCCCGGCCGGCAGGAACGACTAAAGACCGCTGAGGACGCCGCGGAAAGCCGCGGTTTACCCTCCCCGGAGGCCCTCAACCGGAAAAAAAATGCACCGCCGAGGAGGCTTACGGTCTATAGTCGTCGGACATGGCGCTTTATTCAGGTGGGTTAATGCCGAAATAGAGCGCCATACCTTTGTAAATCAGCCATATCTTCAATATCTCGTTTCGCCGGGAAATATTAGTATTAGGGAATAATAGATAAATTATAATAAGATGAGTACCCGACACGGCGACATTCTTTATCACCGTTATTGATTTTCATAAGATCTGCTGATACGTATATTCTGAGGCCGTAGAGAAACCGCCTGTGGTCAAAACAATATGGAGTTCATCATCATAATTAATATGGCGCTAATCGCCCCCCCACTCCCAGGACTAACCGTAATAAAACAGGACAAAAGTGAGGCGAATCAAATGACGGATCAAAAACTCGGATTACCCGGCGAACTGCTTAAAGACTTTTTCGAAGGGGCCTCTTTCGAGCCGCAAGTATTGGATAAGTACGCCGAAACAAACCAAAAAATAATTGAGGCCACATTGGATTATTTTAAAGCCAATCAAGGGATGACAAACGGCGTGATGCGCTACCTCAATGATTTCATGACCCCGTACTGGATCTCGTTGGCCTCCTTCATTGCCGTGGAACGAGTTAAATCCTGGCGTACTCCGCCGTGGGAGACATGGCGCGACTACCTGGAACTTCTCATGTTTAATTTCCAGGTGGCCGATAAAGGCGGCTCCAGCAGTCTGGCTGCCGTAAATGAATACACCCTTAAGGAAATCGAGAATGTTTTTTGGGCCTGGATGAATACCATTTTTCCCCGGAACGGGCATAACCTGGCCGATTACATCGCCCGGCGCCGGAATATCGTTTATAACCTGGTCTATGGTTTACCCCAGTCCATATTAGACATTAAACCCGAATACGGCTTTCACTTTGAGGAGCCGGGGTACATCCTGGCCGCGGAAACAGACCGCTTCTGGTTATACCAGGTTTTGCCCACAGATGACCACGTCCAGGTCCGGGAACACGGGAAACCCATCATCATTCTCCCCCCCTATGTCCTGGGCGCCAATATCCTGTGCTTCCTGCCCAAACAGAACAAGAGCTACGTCCACGCCTATGCCAACCACGGTATCCCGACTTACGTCCGGATCATTAAGGACATCGACACCACCCCGGCGGTCCAGACCATGACCGGCGAGGATGATGCCTTAGATCTGCGCGACTTCTGCGAAACCGTCAAAGCCAAACATGACCGGCCGGTGACCCTCAATGGTTTTTGCCAGGGCGGATTTGTGGCTGTGGCCGACCTCCTGTCTGGAGAACTCGATGGGCTGGTTGACGCCCTGATCACCTGCGTCTCACCCATGGACGGAACCCGGAGCATTGCCTTAGTCGAGTACCTGGGGCACCTGCCAGCCCGGTTCCGGGACCTGGGTTACGCCACGAAAACCTTACCTAACGGCAATCAGGTGGTGGACGGAAAGGTCATGAGCTGGGTCTATAAGCTGAAAAGCATGGATAAGGAAGCTCCGGTATTTACTTTCTTCCGGGATCTGAAGATGTTTGATCTCCCGGATTGCGAGACTGTCCAGGTGAACAAAACAGCCGCGGCCATTAACTACTGGCTGACCTATGACCGCAATGATCTACCGGTGTCCATCACCAAGATGAGTTTTGATTCCTATACCATTCCTGTGACTAAAGACGGCACCCTCCCGGTCCGGCTGTTCAACCGTCCGCTTAACTTCAAACGGCTGGCCGAAAAAGGCATCAAGTGGCTGATTTGCTGTGCCGACAAAGATGATCTGGTGGACCGGGCCTCGGCTCTGGCCCCGCTGGACTTCGTGGAGGCTGAAGTCAGCGTCTTCCCTAAAGGGCACGGCGCCATCGCCACGTCCTGGTCTGATCCGGATACTTCGTGTTCCCTCAACAAAACATTTGGGGGTAATTGCCGGGGACCGGTCGTCTTTCAATTGGATCTGGAAAGAAAGCTGGACGCTGAAGCTAAACCGGCCGTCAGCCCTGATCCGGAACCTAACCCGACGAATCAAGCAAATAGCCGGCCTCAGGAAGTGGCGGTTGCAGGTCCTCCGAGTGTGGAACCAGTGCCCAACCCGCCGACTGCGATGGACCAGGCCGGGGCGCCCAAAGCCGGTTCACCGGTCCCGCTGGTCAATCGGACAGATAATCAGATAACTATTCGAATGGAATACCAAACAGATAGCCAGACCCAGAAAGTGGCGGCGACAGCCCCGGCCATGGACCAAATGCCCGCCTGGCCGACTTCGATGGTACCGGCCGAAGAGCCTGGAGTCTCCTGTGCCATTGCCCCGGCTGACGCCATGGCCACCAAATCTACCGGAGCCAAGACCAGCGGCAAACCAGGCAAGGACAAGTCGGCTAAGGCCAAATCCGGCAAGTAGGTCTCGGTCCCGGAAGATCAGGCGGCATTCGAGGCCGCATCCGACGAACGGTTATAGCTTACATTTTTTGATTATGGAGTTGCTGGTTGCCCGTTGCTGGTTGCCCGTTACCGGTTGTCTTGAACGAGCAAGGAGCAACATGCAGCCGGCAACATCCGATGAGTGCCCTATTCTGATGAGTACCCTATAAGGAGAGGCAAAAAGAAATGTCCGAAGAAATGAAACTTACCCAGGTGGACACACCGGGCGACGCGCTACCGTCTCAGACGGAAAAGAAAGTCATCCTGCACAATATCTCGGCCCTGGGCACCTTTGGGAGCAATCCTGAAAAAGTGTCCACCACGCCCGACGCAGGGCATCCTTTGAACCGGCTTTTCGGGTTCAACATGGAAGAGTGTCAGGCCAAGAGCTTGATGATGTGGTCTCCCTTCAATCCCTTTGATTGGAAGCAACCCGACCTGACTGCTTTGGCCAAACTGTGGGACCCGCTCAAACTGGTGGAAGCCAATCCCTTCTTCAGCGGCAAAGCCATGAACCTGGCCAACCTCTTCCCGGTTATGGAACCAGCCAAGATGTGGGACCAGTGCCTGACCATGTTCCAGGCCGGCCTGGACATGCTGGCCGAACCGCTTAAGGCTCAGAGCAAAAAGAAATAATCAGGGCATCAGTCAAGACCATGAATAAGCCATGAATAAACGGGGCGGCCACGCGAAGTGACCGCCCTGTTTTTGTCGACGGCTACAAAATCAGAAGTGCTGTAAGGACGAAATCGTTATACTCGACCTGGTTGGGTTCACGGGACTAGTCCTTCTTGTCGCTTTTTCCGCTGGCCGAGTTCCCTGGGCTCTGGCCGGTCCCGCCCTTTAGTCATCCTTTCCCCAAACAGAATCGAAAAAAGCGTCCACTTCTTCTTTGGTGCGGCAGATGGTCCCCTTAGATTGACCTGACCAATAAGCCTTTGATCGGCGCTCTACCTCCTCAACAAACTCCGGCCTAAATTTTTCTTCCGGCGGGTAATCGGAATCATCCTCATCCTCAGACTCGATGGTAATTGTAAACATTTCGTCAGGATAACCGCCAACTTTTTCCAGCAGGCCGGCCGGTAGCTCGCTTCCTTTGACGTGTTCAATGGTTGCCGTTGGCATCGCTTTCAAAGCCTCCATGAGAAAATATAAAATCTGTAGATAGGTTACCAGAAACACATCAAAAAGGCAACAAAATGATTTTGCTCTATGGAGAATCCTCCGTTTTCATTATTTGAAACTTACATTTCGTCGATGCCGAATGAAGTCGTGATATTTTCCTCCTCGAACTATCCCTGTATTTTGCCAAAATTAATTTGTTGAATTTGTGCCCCAAAACGTTTATTCTGGGCCGAATAACCCGCCGTAACCGAACCCCGGATATCAAAGCTGAACCAGGGAAGAAGCCGGGCATGGAACCGACCCGGCCGGAACATCCTTAAAGAACACCACTCATTAGATGAGACATCTTTCAAGCCATGATTGATAGGAGTCTTCACGGATAAGGTGGACATAATGAATACGGGATTGGAGGCCGGCAGGCCGGAATCTCTGCGGTGTGAAATTATCACCATCGGGAGTGAGCTGCTGTTGGGGCAGATTGTTGACACCAACACCGTTTACCTGGCCAAGGAACTGGGCCGGATCGGACTGGCCGTGGGATTTCGGACGGCAGTGGGCGACCGGCTCGAGGATATTGAACTGGCCATCAGGCAGGCCCTGGCCCGGTCTGACCTGGTCATCACCACCGGCGGACTGGGACCGACCGAGGACGACCTGACCCGCCAGGCTGTCGCCCAGGCAGCGGGGGTGGAGCTGGTCTACAATCAGGACCTGATGAATGATATCGAGGTATTTTTCCAGAGAATCGGCTACCGGATGCCGGAGAACAACCGCCGGCAGGCCTATGTCCCGGCCGGGAGCACTCCGTTTCCTAACCCGGTGGGAACCGCGCCCATTTTTGTCCTGGAGAAGGACCTCCGGCCGATTATCAGCCTGCCCGGTGTTCCGCGAGAGATAAAGCATCTTTGGCCCAGCGCCGTCGTGCCCTGGATCAAGGCCAGGTTTGGCTTGCAGGACCAGAAGATCACTTACCGGGTGTTACGGGTGGTCGGTCTGGGCGAAAGCTCCGTGGATAAGGTCATCGGCGACCTGATGAAGGAAGGGAGCAACCCGGAAGTGGGGCTGTTGGCCTCGCTCGGAGACATCAAGATCAGGATCACCGCCAACGCGGACAATGCCGAGGCGGTTCAGGCCCTGATTGAACCGGTGGAAACCGAGATCAGGTCACGGCTTAAGGAAAACATTTACGGCATAGGCGAAGAGACCCTGGAAGAAGTAGTTGACGGCCTGTTGCGGGAACGCGGCTTGACCCTGGCCGTCCTGGAGACGTTTTCCGGTGGCGCGGCCGCGACAAAGCTCTGGCAACTCCCGTCCAGACGGGTGGTGACCAGCCTGGTCATTCAGGATAAGGGACGGCTGGCCGAGTGGCTGGGTCAAGCAGACCTGAAATCCGGTCCGGCCGTCACCCGAGCCATGGCCGAGAAAATCAGAGATATCTATGGGGCCTCGGTCGGCCTGGTCATCCTGGGCTTTATCGAAGACAAGGGTCAAATCCCCGAGGTGGTCGGAAATGCGGCCGCAGTCGGCCAGGGTTGGGAGAAGGATTTCACCTGGCGGATGGGTGGTGACAGGCCCATGCTCCAGCAACGGGCGGCCATCATCGGGCTGAATACTTTGCGGCTGGGCTTGCTTGGTCGGGCCGAATCTTGAAATAGCGTAATCTGATATAATGTGGTAATTATGGCAATACGGTTAAACTAAGAGTGCGGCCCGGCCATCTTCGGGTTTGATAAGAGGATATGATAAGGTTCCTCGCTTCGCTCGGAATGACAACTTTGCATCGACATTCAGGATAGTCCACCTCTATGTCATTTCAAGCACTCTCTGTCATTTCGAGCGAAGCGAGAAATCTTAACGTCGTTGCCTTGATCCAACGGTATTGGGTGGTTGCGGTTAATTTTTTTCAGTTGAGCATTTCCCGGCGGTGACCGAATATGGAGCTATACAATCTGGTTAGTTTTTTCGGGATGTTCGCCTTACTGGGCATCGCCTGGTTAATGTCGGCCCATAAGCGGACCATGAACTGGTGGGTCATCATCTGCGGAACTTGCCTCCAGTTGATTTTTGGGCTGTTTATATTTGTGCTCCCCGGCGGGCCCGAACTATTCCTGTGGCTGAACCAGGTGGTGATTAAGGTGCTGAATTGCGCCACGGCCGGGACCCAGTTTTTGTTCGGCCGCCTGGCTCTGCCCCCAGGGGAAACCGATGCCTCCGGTCAAACCTCCGTCGGGTTTATCCTGGCCTTTCAAGCTTTGCCGACCATGATCTTCTTCGGTGCGCTTATGGCCGGGTTGTACTACCTTAAGATCATGCCGGTCATCGTCAAGGGTTTTGCCCAGGTTTTCAGCCGGGTTATGCGGATCAGCGGGGCGGAATCCTTATCTGTCTCAAGTAACCGATTTGTCGGAGTTGAAGCTTACCTGGCCATTAAGCCTTACCTAGACGGCATGACCCGGTCGGAATTACATACCATTCTGGCCGCGGGGATGGCCACCATCGCCTCCAACGTCTTGGCCTTCTATGTGTTCATGCTGCAACATGTTTTTCCGGCAGTGGCCGGTCATTTAATTTCCGCGACCATCATTTCCGCCCCGGCCGCAGTGGTGATTTCCAAAATCATCATCCCCGAAACCGGCAAACCCGCCACCCTGGGCATCGACATCGAACCCTATCACCCGGATGACGCCAATTTTATCGATTCCTTGATCAACGGGAGCAATGCCGGCTTGCAATTGGTTATTGGGATCATGGCCCTGTTGATCTCCTTTCTGGGGATGCTGTCTCTCCTGGACCTCATTTTGGGGGGAGTCGGAGGCTGGGTTAATTCGCTGGTCGGGAGCAACTTTATCTGGTCGTTCAAAAATATCTTAGGTTACATCTTTTATCCCTTCTGTCTGATCATCGGTATCCCCCCGGAGGATGCCATGACGGCCGCCAAATTGATCGGAGAACGGTTGATCGTCACCGAAGTGGCAGCCTATCAAGATCTGGCCGTGTTGATGAAAAATCACGCATTTGTCCACCACAGATCGATTGTGGTGACCACCTACGCCCTGTGCGGATTCGCCCATGTCGCCTCCATGGCTATCTTTGTGGGAGGCCTGGCCGCCCTGGCCCCCAAACGCCGGTCGGAACTGGCCGCCTTAGGTCCACGGGCGCTGCTGTCCGCTACGTTAGCCTGCCTCCTCACCGGTGCAGTAGCCGGCACCTTTTACACGTCCAAATCGATACTCCTGAGCAGGTAGGAAGGCCGGTTATGGTCAACGGATAAAATAA
>JADFXY010000146.1:0-10360 GCA_015233355.1 Deltaproteobacteria bacterium
CGATATGCTGATATCTTCTATCCCCGGTTAGGAAGATAATACTGTGGGTCGGGCTTGGGGTAGTGATCATGTTTCTGGGCGCCCTGGGCACATTTTTTTACCTTACAGGAAAAGTTCCAGGAAAGAACAGCCCCGGATTTCTGGCCAAGAGTGCCCCGTCTGAAACTGAATTGGTCAAGAACATCAGCATAGTTGATAATAATACCAAAGAGCGGACGATAACCAATAAAGTCGTCGGGCCCCTGTTCGTTATTGAAGGCCGCGTCAGTAATGGAACCAAGGTCTCCCTTAGCCACATCAAAATAAAAGGCATCTTATTCGACAAGAGCGCCGTCCAGGTGGATGCTAAAGAAGTCTATGCCGGTAACAAGCTCGGTGACGAAGCACTGGCCTCGATGCCTCTCAAAGACATCATCGACACCTTGAACCGGAAAGATGGCGAAAATAAAGTTAACACCGACGTCAAAATGCAGGCCGATATTCCGTTTCAGATAGTTTTTTCAAGGGATATAAACGGGTTATCTGAGTACAAGGTTGAAGTTATATCCGCCCTACCGGCAGGGAACTAAAAAACAAGAAACCGGGCGCAGATTTCAAGTCAGGTAGCTGGTTGGTTTGAACGGACCAGGTTGGCGATCCGCCGGCGGTGCGTTCCGGACCGGGTTTGATTTTTATGTTGCTCTTTCGTGGTGATAGAAGATATCATCATATCGATATGTTAGTTATTGTGATTTGATGAGGAGACATCTATGAAATTTAGTAACATCAAGACATATCTAATGATTGGAGTGTGTTTCTTATTGTATACCCAACTGCTCGGTTGTGGCGTATTGATAGACGATAAACAGATGGCGCCGCCACCACCGCCGGTGCCGCGATTCAAGCTGAATAAGGTGGCTGTATTGCCCTTTGAAATCCCTTTTCAGGCCGACAATCCGCCTAGAACGGCCCGATGTCCCATTAGCGGGACATTGTTCACCCCCGGCCAGGTCAAGCCCGGACAGACTGTTTTTATGAGTAATTCCCTGATGAGCCGCCTCACCGGCCGAACAGCCTATCAGATCATCCCACCTGAACATGTTGAGGGAATCAAAGCCGGCATCATGTCCTACGAGGTTAAGACTTCACCCCTGGCCCTGGTCCAAGAAGTCGGTAAGGCCCTGAATGCAGATGCCGTGTTGGTATGTTATCTGTTTAGATTTCAAGAACGAGTGGGGACGGCCCTGGCCGCGGAGAGTCCCGCATCAGTGGCCTTTAGTTTGAACATGGTCAGTACGTCCAATGGTGAGATCCTCTGGCAGCGGGTGTTTGATGAGGCGCAGCAGCCTTTAATGGATAATATTTTAAACCTTCAAGCTTTTTTTCAGCGTGGGGTAAAGTGGTTGACGGCTGAGGAGCTGGCCCAGGCCGGACTTGACTACACTTTGAAGAAACTGCCTCAATAGCCTGTGGAGTTTCTGTCTCCAGTGGGTTGAGAATAAGCACATGGTCGATGGGCATACCGGGCTCGGTGACATTCTGTCGGAAGTAAGAGCGCAATTGTGGTCGATGAAGGAACTCGGGTTGGACCGGTTGGCCCTTAAGGTTCCGGCTCCCCCGAAGCAAGCGCGACATTCCCCCTTTAATGGGCCGCGAGATCGTCACGCTCCCATCAAGGATGAGCTTCAGCCTGTAATTAAACCGGCGAAGCCTGTGGTGGCGGTAACTCCGGCGGCCGGTTTTCATCTGCCTGAGGTCGGTAACGCCTCATTGGAGGATATTCGGCAGGAACTGGGAGATTGTAAGCGTTGCCGGCTTTGTCAGGATAGGACCAATATTGTTTTTGGTGAGGGGTATGACCGGGCCCGCCTGGTTTTTGTTGGGGAATGGCCGGCCCAAGATGAGGATATGTCCGGGCGACCCCTGGCCGGTACTACCCCGGGTTCAGCCGGGGAGATGTTCACCAATATTTTAAAGGCTATTAACATCAGCCGCCGGGAAGTCTATTTGACCAGTGTCGTCAAATGCCGCCCCCCGGCAAATCGGAAGCCGGATAAGGAAGAGATAGACACCTGCCGCATTTTTTTGGAAAAGCAGTTGGCCGTGATCAAGCCTCAACTAGTCTGCGCCCTGGGACAACTGGCCGCCCAGGTGTTGCTAAACAGCTCGGGACGGTTAACTCAACTTCGGGGTAAGTTTTATCAGGTCGGACCATTTCAAGTTCTACCCACCTATTATCCTGCTTATCTTCTGACCAATCCCAAAATGAAAAGGCCGGTCTGGGAAGACGTCCAACTTCTGGCCAGGGTGTATAATCCAAAATCATGATTAGTTTCCGTAGAGCAGGGACAGGACCAGGTCTGCCGCTCTATTGGACGCACCGCCTTGGCCTAAGGCCGTTTTTACCTCGGTCAGGCCGGCCAACATCCGGCCACGCTTAATCGGATCATGGAGCAAGGTGAGGGCCTCAGCCGCCAACCGGTCCGGAGTGGCCTGCTCCTGGATCAGCTCTTCCACCACCTTGCGGCCGGCGACAAGATTGACCAGACTGATGAAATCAACCTTGATGACGCTGCGGCCGATCAGGTAGTTGAGTTTTGTCACCCGATATGTCACCACCAGGGGGCACCCGGCCAGGGCCGTCTCCAAGGTCGCGGTCCCGGACGCAACCAGGGCGACATCGGACACGGCCGTCACCTGAAAAGACTGCATGGTCGTCACCAGCACCTGGACGGAAGACATTTTTTTGACCATGTCCTGGATGGATCGGCTATCCAGGGTCGGGGCCACGGGCAGGACAAATTGAAGTTCTGGTTGACTTTTGGCCATAATGGCCGCGGCTTCCAACATCGCCGGCAAAATCAGCGACACCTCGCCCCGCCGGCTGCCGGGCAACAGAGCAACCAACGGACGGGACGGATCCAACCCCAATGTGCTAGTAACTGTTGATTTTTCGGGTGGCTCACCTAACGCGTCCAGCAGGGGGTGCCCGACGAACGTGGCTGGGACGCCGGCCCGGGAGTAAAATGCCGGCTCAAAGGGTAGGATGACGGCCAGGTGGTCCACCAGCCGGGCGATGGTTCTGACTCGGCCGCGGCGCCACGCCCAGACCTGGGGACTGACATAGTAAAAAACTTTGATGCCCCGCTTTTTAGCGGCCCGGGCCAGGGCCAGGTTGAAGTCGGGAAAGTCGATCAGAATCAATAAATCCGGTCTCGGCTCCGAGTCCATTCGCCGGATCATCCGCATAAAGATTTTATACAACGAGGCAGCCTTAGGGAATATCTCCTGGAAACCCATCACCGCCAAATCGTGCGTCTGGGCGACCAGGCGGACCCCGACCGAGGCCAACCGGGTCCCGCCGATACCCTCAAAATAGATGTCTTCCCGGCACTTAGTCTGGATAGACCTGACCAAATTGGCGCCGTGGAGGTCTCCAGAGGCCTCCCCAGCCACGATTAAGATTCTCTTCATAAGATATTATCCTCAAATTTTGTTCGTCTGAAATCGAAAATCCTTCATTTCCAAGTTTAACCTGAGTTCGACTAGTGTTCGCCTTAATTCGGTGGGTCTTATTGATTGGAATACAGAAATCAATCCACAGAGTTCACGGATTAACGCAGATGGAAAAGACTCGTAGACCCATTTGGGCCCAAATCTGCGCAACCATGCCCAATCAGAGGACAAAACATGACATTCGGCACTAATCACTTAGCCCGCTCATCGAGCTCAGGTTAAGTTTAGCCATTCAAATAGAGGCACCCCGCCGGAGCCTCCCTCCAAGCAACCAGTCTGGCCGGGCTCCAGTCCCAATTGTTCCTCCTGGCTATAGCACAATCCGATCAGGAGGGCAACCAGTCGGCCATGTTTGAGATGGCCGGGCGATCCGCCTCATTGTCCGAACTTTGATTAAGCCGGTTGACTATTATGTTTGTGGGGGGCCGTTACAGGTGGGTATCCTGCTTTCATCATCGATTTCATTTTATAAGCATAATCACGTTCAGACCCTACCAATCCGAGGTGGCGGCAGGGAAAAAATTGACATTGGCCGGTTTCCGAGCTATATGATATTTTAGAAGAAAAGTATCCAATGATGCCTTGTCAACAGCATATATCATGACTCACCCTGGTTATATGAGGAATTAATTAAAAAATTCAGCCATGGTCGCCGTGCCGCCCCGGCCCAGCCCGAAAAGTGCTGATTATGACGGTTCAAGACATGTATTTTCTCAATATCATATAGACCCGGAGAAGAGTCGTGATGGCAAAATCAGGCACTCGCGGTTCTGATGAGGCATTTTATAGGCTGGTCAAGGCCGCTGGTGAGGCTATATTGAAATTGGTGGGAGCGGCACCGGGGTCCTATATGACATCCATGCCGACATCCTGAAGGCCAAAAGCGTCTCTCCCGATATTGTGGCAATTCCCTCGACAGGCGATGGTGATACTGGTATAATGGAATTTCAGAGGTACCCCGATCCTTTTATCAGATTTCGAGTGACGGCCTTGGTCGTTCTTTATTGCAGTCAAGAGAAAGGGTGCCGGCCATCCTTCCGGCCATTATCTTTACCGAGCGGTCTATCGAACAATCAGCCTTACCGCTTGAGATTTCAGATACCGCTAGCCGCTTTGATCAACCAGTTAGACGACCCTGGCACCTTAAGATCGCTACGGGAGAGGGCGGCCACGGTCGACTCCATGGAAGACTCTAGGGAAACCATGGAACAAATCAGAGGGAATTAACTCTTCCTATCGCGTGTCCCCGCCCCATGGATCGGCGCCGCGCCCCTTTGGCTGACTCAAAAGGCGCCGATTATGACTGTTCAAGGTATATCAGGAGGCAACGTTATGCTGCCATTTGCGCAGGTGAGATCATTGGAGATGGCCTTCGGACCGCAAGCAGTTCCTCTAATTGAGACACTTGAAGGCATCAGTAACCAGGTCAAGGCTGATTTGTCGGGAGAATTGGCTACCAAATTCGACATTGCCGAATTAAAGGAGATCACTCGATCCGACATAGCCGAATTAAAGGAGTCTACCAAATCCGACATTGCCGAGATTAAGGTAGATATCGCCGGTGTCAAGGGGAGCATCAACACCCTGCGGGAGATGTCAAAACGGGATATTGAAGAAGTCCGAGGAGAAATGATCGCCTCAATTCTTGAGCTGAAAGGTGAAATCAAGACCATGCGAGAGGCGAACAGGGCCGAACTCCTGGAAGTAAAAGCTGAAATAGAAAAATTTGGAGGAAGAATCAACACCTTGGATGCCGATTTGAAAGGCCGAATGACCTCTTTGGACGCCGATTTGAAAGGCCGAATCACTTCTTTGGACAACAACTTAAAAGGTGAACTCAAGTCCATCCGCCTGTTGATGAAAACCTTAATCGGTTTAGTCATCTTTGGCGTCAGCTTCTTCAGCCCGGTTGGTCTTAAGTTGCTGGAATATGTGGTCAAGGGGATAAGATAAGGGAACGCCGCCTCATTCAATTAGAAGGAAATTTTCGGTCCCAACCCTATGGAGGAACATGGCCAAAGATGAACTGGGCCGGAAGGTGCGCGACTGGGGAGACTCGGTCCGGGAACTTTATCCCCAGGAACAAATTCACGACCATTTTGTGGTCCGGGTTTTGCATGTTGGAATCATGATGATCACATTTGAGGCCGGTTAACCCCGGTAGGCATTATTTTCCTGCCCACGGCTAAAGGTTATCGGCGGCGGAATAGGCCGGGATGAAGGTTCCGAATTGGTGAAGGTTAACATAGTGCGGCAACCCATCTGTAATTAAGGTAAAAGCGGCGGGGCGGCGATGGGATTTGGGAAGACTTCATCGGCAGGTGACGCAATTTTGGCGGTTGGCATTAAACTTGCTATATAGTCGAGTAACCGAGTGGCCGTTGGAAATGGGATTACCGTTGAAACAGCAACAAAAAACCATACGGCAGCAAGTTTTATCTTCAACTCGGCTAAAGTTTATGTTATCTCTTGCCGATAAAGATAGCAAACATGAGGTAAAGGAGATTATCCAATGCAGATTAATGGACCAAAATCTCTAGACGTTCAACAGACCAATCTTGCGCCGGCGGCTGATGAGTTGGATAAAAAGCTCAGAGGCAAAAAGGCGGGGGTGCAGTCTGGAGGCACGGAGACCGTCCATCTTTCCTCAAGGGCAAGAGATATCAATAAAGTTAGAGACACCTTAAAGACCGTTCCGGATGTCCGGACGGATGTGGTGGCTCGGCTAAAGGATTCTATTGCCCAAGGAACCTATCAGGTTTCCGGGGAAAAGGTGGCGGAAAAAATGATCACCGAACACCTCGCCGACTTAACGGCGTAAGGTAAGGCATTTTTTCGGCTGCTACCTTGCCCGTGGGCGAAGGTAGGTGATCAACGTGAAATCCGTGATGATTGATCTCCAGGAAATTATTTCCGAGGAGATAAGACTCAACCGGACCCTCTTGTCGGCGTTAGCCGATGAAAAAGAAGCCATCGCGGCCTTCTCTTTAGAAGGTATCAACCTAGCTACGGCCACCAAAGAGGGTATCGTAAGCAGCATCCACTCCTTAGAAGAGCGGCGCCAGTCTCTGGTGTCGCGCCTAGCCGAGCGACTCCAGCTTGACCCGGGACAGTTGACCCTGGCCAGGCTGGCGCGACTTGTCAAAAAACCGTTTGCGGATGAACTGGAAAAAAGCCTGCGTGATCTGCGGGAATTGGTCCATCAAATCGATGAGGCCAACCGGGAGAACGCGTATTATATCCAGTTCACTCTAGGGTTCATCTCCGACTCCATCTCCTTGATCCAAAGCACGGTCGCCCCTCTCGCTACTTACAGTGCCGGGGGGAAAGTGTCTCACTTGAAACTGAGCGGTCGCATGCTCAGAAGAGAGGTGTGACATGGCCAATATGTACTCTATCCTGAATATCGCCCAGAATGCGCTGTTCACCCAGCAGACCGCGCTACAGGTCACCGGACACAACATCGCTAATGTCAATACTCCTGGTTTCTCCCGGCAAAGGGCGACTCTTCAGACTACTATTCCGGATACCTCTTCGGTTGGACCAATTGGGTCGGGAGTGCAGGCCTATAACGTCGAACGGGTGATGGACCAGTTCATCGATAAACAAATTTATCAGCAGACCAGTCAGCACTCCCTTTTTGATTCGAAGAGCACCTCTTTCACTCAATTAGATACCATCTTCAATGAACAAAGCGGCCAGGGGTTGAATCAGGCCATGACCGATTTCTGGAACTCCTGGCAGGATCTGACCAATAATCCGGGTGGGACATCTGAAAGAACCGTTGTCCAGACTAAAAGCGCCGCTCTGGCCAACGCCTTTCAAACGACTTACCAGAGCTTAGACCAGCAAAGGATTGATGCTGAGAACCGGATTAAACAAACGGCCTCTGATGTCAATTCTATCGGCAAACAACTGGCCGACTTGAATACAAAAATCGTTCAAACTGAAAGCGGCGGACATGACGCCAACGACCTCCGCGATCAACAAACGGATTTGCTTAATCAATTGGCTCAGAAAATTGATTTCACCGCCTTTGAAGACAAGGACAAACAATTGACGGTGTTGGTCTCCGGTGATGCCCCGCTGGTGTCCAAAAGCACCACCTGGCAGCTTACGACTCAATCCGACCCGAGTAACGATAATTTTTCCAAATTGATCATTACGGATAATAGCGGTACCCAGTTTGACATCACCAAGGAAGTCACCGGCGGGGCCCTGAAAGGGTATCTGGATGCGAGAGATGTGGACGTCCCGCAGGCTATGGACACGCTGAACAAAACGGCTGCGTCCATTATTGATGAAGTCAACCGGCTTCATGTGGGCGGCTATGGTCTGGACGGATCGACGAACAACAATTTCTTCAACCCCGTCACGCCGGTGGCCGGTCCGGAGCAAAAGAACCAGGGCGGAGCGATAATCGCCAAAACCGCGGTGCAGGACGTTCGGAAGGTCACTAATGACGATTATCAGATTCAGTTTGTCACCTCCAATAAGTTTGATATTTATGATACAACAACTTCACAATATCGTTATGACATTGGAGCGAAAAACGACGGACTGGTATTTAATGAGGGCTCCGCAGCAATTAAAATTACCTTAGATCACGGGACATACAACGGGCAAGATCTGGCTAAGGATATTCAGACGCAATTAAATAACAATTCGCCGAACAAGCAGACCTATCAGGTGAGCTATGATGCCGCCACCCGGCATTTTTCCTTCTCCAGCGACACGCAGAATCAACAAAGCCTGGTCCTGGGAATGGGCAACGACGCCTCGACTGCAGGGAATCTCCTGGGGTTCGAGAACAGCTCGGATGTCACGGTGGCGCCCGGTTCTTCCGCCGACAGCCCTAAGATAGCCGGACATTACGACTACAGTTCCGGTGATCCCATAACCTTTGACGGCATAAGCGTGGTGGTTCAAAATGGTACCAATACTCCCTTAGGTGGCGATGTGTTCGATGTAAGTGGGACCAAGGACGCCGCCAAGTACATGGCCTTAGATAGTAAGATCGCGGCGGACACCGATAAGATTGCGGCCGCGGCACCGGATCCGAGTCAACTGCCCCCGGATTTGACGACGTTACAGGGTGACGGGAATAACGCCGGCAGCATATCCCAAATACAAAATAAATACTTGATGGCCCAAGGGACCCAGACCATTTCCGCCTTTTATAATGGATTGGTCTCTAAGGTCGGGGCCATGGTTCAAGATAATACTAATCAGGCCACCCAAACCAGTTTTGTCTTAACCCAATTGCAAACGCAGCGTGAATCCGTCTCGGGCGTAAATTTAGATGAAGAAATGACTAACTTGATGAAGTTTCAGCAAGCCTATAACGCCTCGGCCAAGATGATCACAACCGTTGGCTCGATGTTGGATACGCTTATGAAAATGTAATCAGGCGGCGGAAACGATGCAACTGGATTTTTCACACCAAACAACATGCGATGTTCTGGTTAAAAAGGGGTCTGAGCCATGAGAGTAAGCACCAACATGGTTTACAACAGCATAATCGACAACCTGATGATCGGGTCGAAACAGCTTCTGGATAAGCAAGAGGTCGTCAATACCAACAAGCGCATCAATCGGCCTTCAGATGACCCCGTAGGTATGGCCGAGACCCTGAACTACAATCAGGTCATTTCCAGCTCTGTCCAATATCAGCGCAATATTACTCAAGCCGGTTCCTGGCTTAATCAGAGTGATACCTCACTCCAGAACATGACCCAGGAGTTGCAACTGGCCCAGACCATCGCCGTCAACCAGTCCAATGATACGGCCAGTGCGGATAGCCGGGCCGCGGCCGTCGACCAGGTAACCGGGGCGATCAATTCCATCAACGATTTGATCAACGGCAAATTGGGCGACCGGTATCTGTTCAGTGGAAAGAGCGTCAAGACCCAGGCCTATAGTGTTTATCAAAAAGGCATGGAGTATAACGGTGACTATGGCAACCTGGACATGAACATTTCATCGAATATCAAGACCACGGTCAACACCCCGGGAGCCAGTGCTTTCCCTACTTCGGTGACGGATTTGGGTGAAGCGGCTAACTTGTCTCCGGATGTGGTGCCGGTTACGCGCGGCTTTGGAAATTCTCTCTCAGCCGTGGACTCAGGTTTTGATTTTGTGACCGGGGCCAATGATCAGATGGTGTTCACTGAGACCGTCGCCCGGCAAGGGGCTAACCCGACACGTGTTTACCAACATACTGTCAGCTTGACCGATCCGGCCCAGGGTGGGACCTTGGTGTCCGGCCAAACTTATGACGGCAAAACCGTGGCCGATGCCCTGACCAGGTCATTGAACAGCACGAATACGAGTAGTAACAAATACCAGGTCACTTACGACAAAACTTCCAATCTGTTTACGATTACCAACAAAGCCGGGAACAGCGACCAGATGACTCTGAACTGGTCTAATCTCAACAGCACTTCCAAGAACACCCTGGGATTCACTACCGCGGCCGATCAGGTCTTAAATCCAGGAGGCTCCGACACAGCGGACTCAATTCGGGCTTTTAACGTCATGGCCGGGGTGAATGACACTTTTTTTGCCAATATTGATGGCTCCGGCGCCCACACTGTGGCCATCGCCGCGGGTAATTACACGGCTCCTGAACTGGCTCAGGCAATGAAAAATGGGATCAACGCGGCCATGGCCGCGGCCGGGACGCCAGGCACCGTGGACGTAACATATAGTGCTAACACAGGATTATTTCAGGTCCAATCTCTCAGCCTGGGCTCCAACTCGACGGTGGCCCTGACCCCGGCCACCAGCAAATTTTTGGGGATGATCAACATGCCTCCGATCAGCACCGCCGGATTGGGCGGAACGGCTTTGTCGCTGCTCGACC
>JADFXY010000147.1:0-10348 GCA_015233355.1 Deltaproteobacteria bacterium
GTACGCAAAGCTTCTTGCCGGTGTCCTCAAGCCCGATGTCCTGTCGTGCGTAGAATTCGTTATTGAAGAGGCATCCCAGACCGAACCGCACTGCACTCTCTTGGATAATTCCACGGTTCTCCAAATATCGCCGGTATGGTTCAGCCGATTCGACGAACAAAGTCTCAGCCGACCGGGCCTGCAAATCAGCCGCCCACGTCAACCAGGCATCAGGTGGCTTGGTCATCTTCTCGAATTCCGGAATTCCGGATTGCCCGTGATTCTCCGCATTGCCGGATTGGCGACTTTGCCGGTGGTAGCCTCGACTCTGGTCATTCAGTAAATGAGGTGCGAATGTTTCAGCCAGCCAAGTTATAGCCTCTTTGAACGTGTTGCCCTGGACAAACCGGACCAACTCAATGGCGTCACCCGCCGCCTTGCAGGAAAAACAGTGATAGACATGGTTCCGTAGATCCAAGGTGAAACAAATTCCGCCATCGCTGGCGTGGCCGCTGGGGCAATTTCCAGATAAAGAAAAACTTCCTGTCCTCTTCAGTTTCAGACCCAAAGCGTTGGCAACCTGGTCAATTGGGCTTGCGTGTTTTAAGGATTCGATGTCGATCATTTTGGCTTGCTTGTCCTATCTTAGTCCGGCCCCAAAGGGTGTTGGGTCAAAGCCTTCAAGCTAATGCGGAAGGCTTTTAACCCCCTTTAGGGGGGAAGGATTCTGGATTACTTCATGTTATAATTTCAGTATGTTACAATCAAGAATTGGTCTAATCCAGATTCTGCATTAGAATTTTGCTTTTCTTCCTATCAAATCAGATAGATACTAATGCGGAATCATCAGAATTCTGCATTAATCCGGAATTCCGGATTCCGCATTAGACACCCCTGTCCTGTCCGGAATTCCGGATTAGATTCCTTCGTCGGGGTCAGTTTCTCCTTTATTCAGATTTTCGTCCGGCCATGAACAAGGCCTTTCGGCCTGTGCCTCACCCGGCAACACAATGTCAGGCCGAATTCGGATAACGACTCTTTTAGTCCCTTTGCCCGGAACCTCACATCGAATCAAAGAACCTGCTTTGAGCCCAGATTCAATGGCATCATGGATTTTTTTGTTCTTCCAACTGGTTGGATATTTTTCGGCCATAGCGTCTCTGATATGACCACACTTGTTTTCTTTAAATAACTGTGTCTGCGTGTACTCTTCAGACTCGTTTTTTAGTATCTCAGCCAATTCATTGCCCAATTTCCAGTAAAGATCCGTTTTGAGATTTGTCGGCTCAAAGCCGCCATTCTCTAAACGCCGGAAAAATTGATCTTGTCTTTTCGAGTTGTTGGATTTATAGATGTTAAAAAACACATATTCCTTAGAACTTACGCCATATGATGCTGCGTCGGAATCACTCATTTGGGCCATTCCAGCCACCCACCGGCAACCGTCCTCGACGGCGCTTCCGCCCCTGGATTGGCCCTGGCTGGCGTCTGTACGCATGGCTTTGCTCGTATGATGGGTAAAAATGATTGAGGTGTTATGTTTTTTTGCTAATCTTTCCAAGCATCTGACAAACTCGGTATTGGCATCGTTGTCGTTTTCTTTCCCCCCGGCCAACCTGCTTTTCGGATCTGCTAAAATGAGATCAATATCTGGGATGTTTTCAAGCGATTGGTCTAACCAATCGTAATATTTTGATGTGATCAGATTATTTTTCCCGTCATATTCGAGTAGTGGACCTATCTCACCGGCAACTGATACACCCAAGAGATTAGGTGGAAATTGTCCGTTTGTTAGTGACCATGCTCTTTCGGCAATAATGGATCTCGAATCCTCAGCCGCCAAGTAAAGAACGGTCATCGGCCTGGGAGGTTTGAACAGTCCGAATGGCTCGCCTTTGGCCGCGGCTAATGCCAGTTGCAAAAGGAGGTAGCTTTTTCCTAACCCTCCGGGCGAACAAATCATTCCGACCTCACCTTTTCTAAAAACCTGGTCGAACAACCAATCTGGCGGTGGCGGTGGCGATGTCAGCCACGAAGCGAAGCTGACATTTTCGTATGTTAGCAACGGTATTGGGTGTTTTGGCTCCTCCCCTTTTCCTTTATTTGGTTGGTATTTCTCACGCTCTTCCCGCTCCCCGGCTTCTAAGTCGGCCATGAGCCGGGTCTCTTCGTCGTCCATCTGGGCCTGGTCTGACTCCTGGAATTGCTCGGGTTGGGTCCGTTGAAGTTTCTCCTGATTAAAATCGAATGTTGAACTATTCGGCATCGGCCAACACCTCCGGCCGCACGGGGGCCTTCATGGTGGGTTGACCGTTGACGTAATCGTCCAAATCAGATCGAAGATAAAAAACCTGGCCGCCGATTTTTCTGTATTTGGGATTGGTGGGATAGAGTCTTCTTCGTTGTAGAAGTCTTTCGGCTGAAACGATACCGCCCAAATATTTAACGGCTTGTTTTGTGTTTAATAGCTGGCTGATCGTCTCATTGACTGTAATCGTTTGTGGGTTTTTTTCTGACATGAGTGTTCCTTTCCTTTTGAATTTTGTTTAGTAAATTCGCCGGATTGGCAACACTTGAACGGATAATGAAAAATGAGGTAGGCGACTAAAATAGTCAATATGATATTGACATTTCTAATCGTTTTTGGTATCATTTGAGGAAAGTAATCCTAAACCAAGGCAAAGAGGGAAAGGATACCGTCCCGGTGACAACTCTTTTCTCATTAACCGCTGGTGTTGCAAGCACCGGCGGTTTTTTAATTATTACTGATTCTGAAATATTTTCCTTATATATACAATATATCATACGGTTGCAGTGTTTGTCAACGCAATTTTTAACATCTTTCACCAGCGTTATGTTTGATATACCGTTTGAGCCACAATATATTGCATGAAAAAAATTTCCCCCTCCGTTTTTGACCGCTCCGGCATCTTCCAACCTTATCATTTCGTCCAGCGTCCATCTGTCCGTGGTGGGCGAAGATCCCTGACCCAGCCATACCTAATCGAGTATGACCTTCCTCCGGAAGCTCCAACAATTTCCGGCCGCTCGACCATGCGGGAAACCATGATTGTCGGATCATTCATCCAAAGCTGTTTGGCAATTTTTCTGCAAGCCAGCCGTTGTCGGAATATTTTCTGGGTTGGATTTTCGGTCTTCACTTCATTCGGTGGCTCGGACTCCGTCGTCAACTTTGCCCGTTCAGGTGGCAAAATGAATCCATTGGTTCCGGCAAAGGCTCTGACGTCTTCAGATTGAAAGACGAAAAAACGAATCTCCTTCAATTGAACCATTGCCTCTTTTGGGTTTTTCGAGAGATGAAAACTGAATAAACAATAATCAAACATTTCCTGGTGCTTAGGTGACTCATAGCTGACAACACGTCGGCCTCGGGGGTCGTAGGCTTGAAGTCCTTCCCGCATGAAACCGAGAAGTCGGACGTCGGTAATTTTCCACAGTCTCATCAGTTCCAAGCCAAGATAAAAACTGGCCATACTTTCTCCAGTTCGAGTTAAATAATTCCATAAGCGGTCAGTTGTCCTAATTGTTTTATCAATGACTTGTCCAGGTAGTTCCACTTATTCCTGACCGTTAGAAAATTTCTGGTGAACGACTCCAAGACATTTGTTATGGCGATGATCGGGACGTTCTCACCTAACTTCGCCTTTACCCAGCCGGAAAGATTTATGGGCGCTTTGGCGACTACTTGCTCCAGTTCAGCCCTTACCTGGTCCTCTGTGGTCTGGGCCTGTTCCATTGGTGACGGTCCCCAGATAGTCGGCCAGGGTAATCCGTGGCTCTGGGCGAAGCGTGCCCGATAATCAGTCCGCATACCTTCCTGGAACGTGTTGCTTGCGTCACCGGTACATTTTTCACAACATGCCTGGACATTGGTAAGATCGGTTTTCTTCCCCCGGCCATCTATCAAGCTTTCGACCAATTTCGTTTTAGAGCCACAGGCCATACATGTGTTGTCGGCCCATTTGACTATATCCTCAAAGTTTTTGATCATAGGTTCAAGAGAGACAGACGGACGCTGTTCTGACGTGGGTGGTGTTGGCTTTGACTCGGGATGAGCAGTGTTTGTTTGTTTCTTTAGATTTTCTTTTTGTCTTTGTTCTTTTATATAGCGCACTGGTGCGCTCACTATGGGTGCAGTTTTGCGCTCACTATGGGCGGATTTCTGCTCCGACTGCAGGCGGGGTTTGACCTGTTTAGGAGGCTTGGGCGCCGGGATGGGTGGTTGTGCCTGTTTGGGGCGTTCTTGGCCTCTACAGGGCTTGTTTTCGGACCCGATAAGTGGGGTGTAGACATTTGATCTCAGGAACCGGCGCTGAACGTGGATCTTGCCCTTACCCTGCAATCTCTTAGAGGATCGCTTAATCTGGTCGGCGGATAAAGCGGTCCACTTTTTTAGTGTCGAAATTCCAGGGTAGCAATTTTCTCCATTCCCGGTTCTCAATACAACCTGGATAAAAAGAATTTTGTCAGCCGGGTTGATGGTGTCATCAGCACAAATGGCATGAAGTTTTTCAAATACGGTAGGTTTTGACATGGTGGGCCTCCGGGATTTATTAGTCCCTGGAAGCATTGGTGAGATTTTAGGCAGGCAAAAAGCACAAGATTATTGACTTGTCTGTGGCGACAATATATAATCTTTCTTGTTCCAGCGGGCTAAACTGAAACAAAGCTTTTTGTGGCTGCCGTTCAACCGTATGCTTTCCAGGGCGTGGTTGAGAGTGGCCACAGCTTTTTTAGGGCTATGGGGTGTCAGTTCTTTCATGCCGCCGATAATAGCGTCTCTCTTTCGATTCATCAAGCACAGGTCATTAAAAAAGACCACACCGGTTATCGTCCGGCATGGCCTTTCATTTCTTCCTGCCGGAGCGTCAAACACCAGGGGTTAAGCAACAGAGGCCGGTACTGCCGCCTGGCTCCAATCTCCACTCATATACCGGGCGTACATCCCAAGGGTTTCATCGAGTCGAAATTCCAGGTCATCAAATACAATGTCGTCCCGGTCCATGTCTATATCTTCACTTCCCACAGCCAAATGGAGTACGTGGCTTAGACCTTGGAGGTAGTCCAATTGCTTCAAAATTCCTTGCTCTAGTTGATCCTTGGTCATGGCGTTTAGGCGGTTCTCTGTCTCGTCGTCTCGGTTAAATCCGTTCTTCTTGCTCATGTTTTTTTCCTCCAAAAGCAAAAGAGGAGACTATCCAGGCTCTAAAACAAGCCCCCCGGCGCTCGCGCCACCAGGCGTCTCCTCATTTTGATCTTAAAGGCGTCAAAAAGCAAATAGACCATTGCGGCGGTCCTTTCCGGTTTTAGATTTTGGATGGGGAAAGATTACATGGAAATGTCGAGGAAGTCAACATTTTTCGGATAGGTGGGTCTGACCGTGTGGTCATCGGCTGCAGTAATCTATTTGTGTAACATCGTTAGTGTGTATTTTATCTTTATTAAGCAAGTAGTTATAGCTTGTATGATATGTATTTTGCATTTCATAGATAACACAATGTTATGAATTTGAAACATAGTAATTGAAGGATTTGTGCCACAATTCAGCCAGGTTGACTATTTTGTGGTATCAGGCGTCGGTTTGTCCATAGCTTGACCCTCTCTTTTATTCAGCCTGTTCCTGGGCCTTCTTCGCCGCCCTGTCCAATAGCCCTTGGACGGTAGACTTTCCCCAAAGTTCTCGTCCTTGAACCGTATAAACCCCGGATTGATTTAGCATCTTGGCTATAGAATAATATGACATCCCTTCGGCTCGCCGGGCCTGAATCCAGGGCAACAGCAAAGCCTTGTTTATCTTCCAAAATTTGAAACCGTGGCCCATCTGGGCCTTGATCCTAATCAGTTCCATGTCTATCGACTTATCCATTGTCGCGCTCGTCAGGGCCATCGGGTTTGGCTGCGATCTTTGTTTTAAACGACTTCAAAAACCGGGAAACGGTTGGCTGATTCCAAGATTTACCATCGGAGTTAACAAAACCGGCGCTGTTCAATCTCGCTGCG
Source organism: Deltaproteobacteria bacterium (assembly GCA_015233355.1). Taxonomy (GTDB): domain Bacteria; phylum Desulfobacterota; class JADFXK01; order JADFXK01; family JADFXK01; genus JADFXK01. The sequence continues at coordinate 6,001 of JADFXY010000147.1, forward strand.
ATCTTTGGTTGTGATATACCTCTTGTGAACCAGGCCAACATCACATGGGCAAGATCATCTCTATACCGTTTGAACTCTTCACCGGAGTTTTTTCGGGCCTTGATTGTGGCCAGGTCCGAGTGAATATCAATGACAGCCGGCTGTTGGCCATCAACTTCGGGGCCGCCAAGGCAACAGTCAACTGCTTTGGCCTGGTCCTGGGTTTCATCCTTCTCCATACTCGGCACACTGTCATCGCCGGAAACATCAAGAAGATACATATCGTCGTCATCATCCCGGCCAGGGCCTTGGAATTCGGGCTTGATTTCTGTAACAGTACCGTGCTGCTCTTGAGGTTCTGGCTGGCTATCTTTCGTAGCATTACTGTACTGCTTATCTGTAACAGCCAGGTAGCATCCTTCATTAATTTGCTTAGCCGATAAGGGTTCTCGCCTCTCAATCCTTGTAGCAGTACAGTAACATTCAGCGTTCCTAATCCAATCAAGCACGCCTGTTATACTGTCAAGGATGCGTTCAAGTTGTTTAGTGTTGTCTTCCTTAGCCGGTGTCGGTTCCTGGGCCTCACTTCCCTTGGATATATCCTTCAAAAGCCGGTTGAATAGTTCGTGCAAAGATTCTTTGGGGCGTTTCAACGATTCCATAATGGTCACTGACTCGGCATCCAGGATGATAGTCACCCGCTTACCTCCGTCACCCATACGCTCTTTTGCCCATGCCGCAACTCTTTCCGCCTCAGTTTTAATCATCGCCAATCTCCTGTAGCAGTACATAACTGGTAGCTTTACTGTGCTGGTAGCATCATCGTAATGGTAGCAGTACATAACTGTTGGCAGCACAAAGATGTTACCATTACGGTACTGGTAAAGGCTTTGTGCTGGTAGCACTACGTTACTGCTCTTTAGGCAAGAAATCAAGGATATTCACCGTGGCCAGGCCAGGCCATCCCTCCATCCGGATAAAAAAGGAAAAGGCCAGGAGGGTTGCCCCGGCCTTCGATGTCGGCTGATTGCCTGCTCATAGCTGGTTTTCATAGACGCTCTTGACCTCGTCCGGCTGGACGCATAAATAGGCCAGGGTTTGCCGCTGTGTACTGTGATTGAAAATGGTCATTAACTCCGGCAGGCCGACTCCAAATGTCACTCTTTGGTGATAGCCGAAGGACTTCCGCAAACTGTGTGAGCCGTAATTCCCCTTGAGATTGATCGCCTTGCACCAGCTCTTGACCAATTTGTGGACTGTCCCGACTTCCAGCGGACCACGTTGCCCGGTAAATAGAATGTCTTCATCTTCCATCTTCTTGGGTTTGGGTCTAACGGCCAACCAGACATTAATGGCCTCGACACAAGCCCGGTTCAAACTGATTCGCCGGAGCTTGCCGGTCTTCCGTTCCCGTAACTCAATCTCGTCCATCGGCTTTAGACCCCGGACCTGGCCGACCGTGATCTGTAGCAAGTCGCTGGCTCTCAGGTTTGTGTTAATTCCGACCGTGAATAGAGCCAGGTCTCTGGGCCTATCGGCCAGCAACCGCTTAATGGCCTTGATATCCTCAATCCGCCGGATTGGTTCGACCTTGATCAATGATCCCGTTTCCGGGTGATTCTGGTTGCCGCCTCTTTTGACAGTCTGCGTCATGATTGCCCCCTCCTGTTTGGTGTTCGTTACTGACTAAGTTTTGATCATAGCATGACATAAAGTTAGCCAGTAGTCAAGAGCCATTTTCATCACCAAAGAGGATAATCACGTCTAACTGTTTGTTGGTAAAGGACAATCAGCAATTTTTAGCCTCCAAAATCTGGCTAACTTATACCCTAAAGTTAGCGAGTCTAAATCTCGTTCTCAAACATCAGCTTGCTCATGATGGTGGTCACTGCGTCACGGATCACGGCCTGGCCGTATCGTCTAAGCAGGTCTTCGAGTTGTTTTCGGTCTTGGTCTTCCATGTGCCACCTCTATTATTGATTGAAAATGAAAACCGGTTATGGCATTGTGGCTTCGACCGGCGTCCTGTGATTATTAGCCAAACTCCTCCGAGGCGGTCTCGGACCCCAAGACAGGGCGTCCGGTCACCTTATAAAGAAGGAATCCTTCCTCTTATCCCGCCAAGCGTTAACCCGCCGCTGTCAGGCGCTCTTAAGCCCATTGCCACCCTGGTCAGGCATCTGCCTTGCCTCATCTACTTACCCATTAGAACCAGCACAAAAATGGTACTTCAACGCTTGTAGCGAGCTGTTACACAGGCCTGGTTGATACAAGCTGTTTTATGCCTGTCTAAAGCCTGGTGTTAGCCCTGACAACCTATCCCATGCCCTTGACCGGTTAGCCGCTAAACATTGGACTCACAGGCCTCTGACAGGCCTGTGAATTGATTCTGAGCGAACGGCGGACCTGGGCCATCCTGTCGGCCATTGCCGCCTTCTGCTCCTCGGTCAATGGCCGTGGCGTTCTGGGCCGATAGGTCTCAATGAACTCCTGGTGAGAGAATGCCCGGCCAACCAGGCTTGGGAGCATCCTTCTATTGATCGAGCGTTGCCGTTTAACCCACCAGGTCTTGGTGAATGACCGGCTTGCACAGATCGGCTCGCCGGGTATCCAGATCCGCCGGGTAAGGCCAGGATCTATTGGGCACCAAGGCGCTGAACAACTTTCAAATTTGTTACAATCGGTTTGGCTGTTGGGCATGTCGATGGTCCTTTAAAACAGGTTGATGATTGATCTTAAGAACTTGGCATTTTTTCTCAATGATATTGGATTGTTGTCCTATTCAACATAACGTCCGTTTAAGTTACGCTGCACTGCGTCATAAAATTCTTCAAGTGTCTTACATAATTGATGTTTATTTATGACGCAGTGCGTCATGAGACCCAAAAGGGTCCCATCCGAACCCGGAACGCCCCCGGCCTGGTTGGTCTATAGCTATAGTTTTGCACATACAAAAGGCGCTCATTCCAGTATTTTGGGGTCCCTCCCGGCCCGAAGGGCATGGCCCACCGGGTGCCGGTCTTGGGACCGTTATAATTGCAAAAAAAGATAACTCGGTGCTCATGTAGTTAACCAAATACACTGTTTTTTAAGCAGGATAGCCTCGTCCTGTGTGAGACCTGGCAACAGACGATAGATTTTCTTCAGAACGTCCACCCCACTGATCTTGGCCGGTCGGTGCTTCCTTTTCACCGGCTTTGGTCGGGGCCGTTTGGCCGCTTTTAGCTTTTGCTCTAAGTCATCAAATCGCTTGCGTATTTCTAAACACAACTCCTCCGCATCGTGATCATCATCCGGAAGCTCGTCAATAAATTCGTCAAGCAAATCAAGCAAATCGCTCGTGCTTTGCTCTTCAAAGTCTATTTCAAAATAGCCCATCTTTTAATCCCGCCTTCCTTGGCTTAAATGATTATTAATTGGTCATGAATCCGCACGCTGCCCTGAGTTCCGCCTTGTTCATGTTTTTGTCAGCCCATCCGTCGATCTGTTCTATCCTGGCTTTGATCTCGGGCGGCGTCTCAGAATGTTTCCACAATTGATAGAGCCGGGCGTAAAGAGTGGGTGTCAACCTGGTGAACCGCCGACCGTTGGTTATGTTCGCCTGAACATGCTCGCCGGTCTTCAGGTCAACGAACAAAACGGCCTGGGCTGGCTCCGGCGCTACGGGTCCAGGCTCCGTCATTGGGGCGACCGGCTCCGCTGTTGGTGTAAGCGGATTTTGATTCCTTTTCTTATTTGCCAGTTTCATCCCGGCTTTGACCCACAGCCGCAGATCCCCGCCTGATTGATAATATTCAGTCGGATCTTTGTATCGCTGGCCATCGGGTCGTGACGGCATCACAAAGCGGTATTTGTTGGTCAACGTAGACAGCCAACCAGACCATGTCGCTTTGCTGCCTGCGTCGTCTGAGTCCAGGGCAACCAGGGCCACAGGAGATTTCTGGATAAAGGAGAAGGTCTCCCGGTCTGGCTGTGCGTTCGCTGATCCCAAGGCAACCACGTTGGTCATGTCACCGGCGATCTGGTTCAAGAGAATTGCGTCGAATTCGCCTTCCAATATGACCACCGGCATCTCGGGATTGTCTCCAATGACCATGCACCCGACCGACCCCGGCGCAATGATTGACTGGTATTTGCCGTATTTGACCAGGCCTGGTCCGGCCAGCCGCCGAATTTTGAAACCGATAATCACGGCCTGGCCGTCTATTCGCCGGACATTCGGAATCAGGATTGACGGACCTGGTACGCAAAGCTTCTTGCCGGTGTCCTCAAGCCCGATGTCCTGTCGTGCGTAGAATTCGTTATTGAAGAGGCATCCCAGACCGAACCGCACTGCACTCTCTTGGATAATTCCACGGTTCTCCAAATA
>JADFXY010000148.1:0-10326 GCA_015233355.1 Deltaproteobacteria bacterium
CATAAAACCGCCGGCAATCCCGTACTTCAGCCGTAGCCGGACATTCCATTCAGAGGAAATGATTTTGGGGGCCGGCCGACCTCCTGACCATCCCGCTGACACGTAACATGCCGTATTTCCCAGGGCATTGCCCTGGGCTAACATAGAGCGCCCCGTTGGGGCTTAATCGGAATGGTCTATTTTAAAAAAAATTAGCTCGTTTGTCCGCACCCTTAAGTCAATGACATTGCGGTCCGACCCATAAGCCGTCATTGATTTTCAACTTCCAACAAGGAGACAAAATGTCTAAAGATGCTTTAGTCACCTACCACCGAGATGGCCACCTGGCCACCATCACCTTAAACAGGCCGGAAAAGAAGAACGCCATGAGCCTGGCCATGTGGAAAGACTTGGCCACGGCGGTTTCAGCCGCAAACCAGGATGACCTGGCCCGGGTGGTTTTAGTCAGGGGAGCGGGATCAACCTTCTCGGCCGGGTTGGATGTCAGTCCCGAAAATGAAGTCGCCCAGTTGATTACCGAGGCGCCGTCGGCTGCTCAGAAAGTCAAATTTTACCGGGTGATCCGGCAAGTGCAAGATATATATTCCGGATTGGAATCGCTCCGGCAACCGACAGTGGCGCTGATTCAAGGCTTTTGTTTGGGCGCCGCCTTAGAGCTGGCAGCGTGTTGTGATATCAGGTTGTGCAGTGAAGACACCACTTTCGGCTTGCCGGAAGCCCGGCTGGCCATCATCACCGATTTGGGCGGGTTGCAACGGTTACAGGCCCTTGTCCGGCCGGGGAAGGTTCGGGAAATGGCCTTTCGCGGGCATCGGTTTGGGGCGGCGGAAGCTAAAGACATGGGGCTGGTCAACCAGGTCTTTGGAACTCAGGAGGAGCTGGTCCGGCAAGGTCAGGCCATGGCCCAGGAAATTGCTGATAACCCCCCTTTGGCCGTCCAGGGAGCCAAAGAAGTCTTGCGGCACAGCCAGTCCGCCCCACTCCACCAGGCATTAGCCTACAATGTCGCCCGTTCGGCCATGATCCTGCCTTCCGAAGACATGAACGAAGCCATGAGCGCCCTCTTCGACAAGACCAAGAAGCCCGAATATAAAGGAAGATAACCGGCAGTCCGCTATTTCACCAGCTTGGTCATCTCCAGGATGGGCAAGAGGATGGATACGACGATGAACAAGACGATACCACCCATCAGCAAAATCATCACCGGTTCCAGGATGGAGGTCAAACTGGTCACGGTGGTTTCCACGTCGTCTTCGTAAGCATCGGCGATTTTGTTCAACATTTCTTCCAACTGGCCGCTTTTCTCACCGGCCGCGACCAGGTGGATGACCATTGGTGGAAAGACGCCGCTTTTCTTTAACGGACCGGCCAGGTCACTCCCTTCTCCAATGTCCTGGATGGTCTTGTCCAGCGCTCCGACGATCTCTCGGTTGGTCACGATGGCTTTGACGATGGACAGGGCCGAGAGCAACGGGATGCCGCTGGACAGAAGCGTAGCCAGGGTTCGAGTAATCCTGGTCACGATCAATTTCCTGACCAATCCGCCGAAAACCGGCGCCCGCAGCATAAACCGATCCCAGACCAAGCCCCATTTGGGCGTTTGAGCCATTTTCCGGACCCAGAAAAAGGCGCCGACCAGGCCGGCGGCCAGCAACCACCAGAAGGCACGAAAGAAGCCGGCCACCTGCAATAGGATCAAAGTTGGGAGGGGTAAGGCCCTCTTCATCTCGGTGAACATTCCGGTGACGGTGGGGATAACGAAAGTAAACAGGAAGAATAGCACGGCCAGACCTACGAACAGCATGAAGAAGGGATAGGCCATCGTCGCCCGGATCTTGTTCCGCAGCTTAAGGTGACTTTCGGAAAAGTCGGCCAGCCGATTTAGGACTACTTCTAAGGCGCCGCTGGCTTCTCCGGCCCGGACCATGTTGATAAACAACGGCGAAAACATCTTAGGATGACTGGACATGGCATCGGCCAACGTCCCCCCTTCCACCACCCGGTCTTTGATTTGGGTGCATGACCGCTTCATCTCGGGAGAATCTGATTGTTCAATCAGGGCATTAAGTGATTCCACCAGGGGAAGTCCGGAGCCGACGAGCGTAGCCAGTTGCCGGATCGCCGCGGAGACGTCCTTGGGACTAAGACGATGCCAGGTCAGGTGCCTCCATCCGGAGGAGGTGGTTTTTTCAACGCTGGTCCAGGTGACCTCAATAGGAAATAATCCCTGGGACCGCAACCGTTGCCGGGCCGTCCGCGGGGTGTCGGCGTCGATGATTCCTTTTTTTGATTTTCCGGCGGCATCCAACGCCCGGTATTCATAAACTGGCATGGTTTTAGTCCTGCGTTACCCGGAGCACTTCAGCCACCGTCGTTGCGCCGGCCAACAGTTTCTCCGTTCCGTCTTGTTTTAGGGTGGCCATGCCCTCGGCTATGGCGGCCTGCCGGATCTGGTTGGCATCCGCGCCCTTGAGCACCAGGCTACGGATTCTATCGGTCATAACCATAATCTCATAAATACTGGTTCGGCCCCGGTAGCCCGTGTCGAAGCAGTCTCCGCAGCCCCGGCCCCGAAAAAGTTGCCGGTTGTCCAAGAGGCGGGGGGACAAATTTATTTCCGCCAGCTCTTCAGCCGAAGGATGGTAAGCCTCCCGGCATTTGGGACAAACGATCCGGACCAACCGCTGGGCAACCACGCCGACCACTGCCGACGAAATCAAAAATGGCTCAACCCCCATATCCACCAGCCGAGTTACCGCTCCGGCCGAATCGTTGGTATGCAGAGTGCTAAACACCAGGTGGCCGGTTAAAGACGCCTGAATGGCTATTTCGACCGTTTCCAGGTCGCGTATCTCGCCGACCATAATGACGTCGGGATCATGCCGCAGGATAGCCCGCAGGCCCTTGGCAAAGGTCAAATTAATTTTGGGGTTGACCTGGATCTGGCCGACCCCGTAAAGCTGATACTCGATGGGATCTTCCACCGTGATGATGTTCCGTTCCACCGAGTTTAATTCATTCAGGGCCGCATAGAGGGTGGTGGACTTGCCGGAACCGGTGGGGCCGGTGACCAGGATAATCCCATTGACCCGACTGATCAGCGACCGGAATACCGTCAGCTTCTTCGGGCCAAAGCCAAGTTCCTCCAGGCCCAGTAACGCGGCCGTCTTATCCAGCAACCGGAGCACGATTCGTTCCCCAAAGGCCGTGGGGATAATAGATACCCGGATATCAATATCTTTATTAGCCACCCGGATTTGAATCCGGCCGTCTTGGGGCAACCGCTTTTCGGCGATATTGAGATTGGCCATGATCTTAATCCGGGAGGTGATGGCCGACTGGAATCTCTTGGGTGGAGACAAAATTTCATACAATATGCCGTCTATCCGATACCTGACCTTAAGGTCTTTTTGGTATGGCTCGATATGGATGTCACTGGCCTGGCGCTTGGCCGCCTGGGTGAGAACATGGTTGACCAGGCGAATAATGGGCGCTTCCGAGGTGGCATCGAGCAGGTCTTCGGTCTCGCCGAAGGCGTCCCCAGAGCCTGAGGCTTCATCACCCGCATCCAGGTCTTGGATGACCTCTTCGGAGGTGTCGCCGGCCTGATCATAGAACCGGTGGATACAGGCCAGAATCTCCCGGCGGGTGGCCAGCACCCGGTTGACTTTGAGGCAATTAAAAAACAGCCGCATTTCATCCACCGGGTTGATCATATATGGATCATTAACCGCCACGGTCAGCACGCCGTCTTCTAAATTTAGCGGGGCGATGGTGTATTTCTTGAAATAGTTGATGGGGACGCGGCCGGCCAGTTCCACTGATAGCCGCGGCTTCAAGTTTTTGAACAGGGGCAGGTTAAAGCGTTGGGCCAGGACTTCTAATAGCTCCTCTTCCGATGCCGCCCCGGTCTTGAGCAGGAGATCAATAAAAGGCTGGCTGGTCCGGCGATGGGAGTCCAGGGCCTCCTGGATCAATTTCATCTCCAGGCCAAGTGATTCGTGGATAAATCGGGCTAAACTTTTTTCATTCATGATTATAATGGCGCGATAACAGGTGACTGGATGGCAATCGTTCTAGACTCGCCTGAAAATAGCACTATCCTAACCGGATAGCAACCACTATCAAGTGCTATCAAGAGGGCAACCCACAGCGGACTCAGGGGAAAGGAAAAAAATAGGTTGATTTGGTCATAGGCTGGTCTTGAGAGTTAGAACCAACTCGAGATTGAAAGAGGGCTTTTTTAGAATCAGAAGGAGATGTCCTCGCAGGCAAACGGCACAACATATTTATTAACTTAATGATTAATGAATCATCTTGATCAAAATAGTCACTGCCGCCGTGAACATGCCGGCGATGAGGGCCGTTTGGGTGGCGATCAGGCCAACGACCCATTTAATAACCTCACTCTTGGCGGCAGCAATATCCTTTTTGGTTTCGGCCCTTAGTATTTCAATGTCTTTTCTGACACCTTCAATGTCTTTTTTGGTCTCAGAACGTAGTATTTCAATGTCTTTTCTGACACCTTCAATGTCTTTCTTGGTCTCAGAACGTAGAACTTCAATGTCTCTCTTAATGTCAACACGTAGAATTTCAATGTCTTTTTGGGTTTCAGACCGTAGAAATTCAATATCTTTCTTGGTGTCGGACCGTAAAACTTCTATGTCTTTCTTTGTCGCCAAGAACTCCAACTGCTGCATCTGGCTATCTCTGAGTATTTCAGATATCCTCAAGCAGGTCTCGTCGTCCAGGCTGGTATGCTTTAGCTGCTCATAAACTGATAGGCTATCAAATAGTTGCATGAAGTCTCTCCTCTAAAATTTTACAATGCGAGTATATCATAATCAAGGCTGGGGAGCAAGCTTTTTGCTAACCCCCAGTTATGTGCAGACACCCCAACGCTGAAGAAACGGCTGCAGGAAGACGATGGGGAAGGGAGAACGTAAAAGAAAAAGGCGATCGGCGGAACTATATAAAAAAATCCTTAAAACACAACTACATATGTATTGTTCCCTGTTCAGGTGACAGCATCCGGGGAAAAATTAGTAACGGAGGCTCCGGTCTTGCTGACCCGTTGCCCCAGGCCGTTGATGGCGTAGGAGGTGGTGCTGCTTCCTGCCGTGACCTGAACCAGTCGGCCGCGAGCGTCGTAATCATAGGTGAAGGTGCCGTCGCCGATGAGATTTCCGGCCGCATCGTAGGTGTAGGTGGTGTCACCCGAGGCGTTGCAAGCTCAACGCCAACCTGACCTCGGCTTTATTAACAATCGAGTCGAGATGCAATGGTTCGGCATTTGTCCGTTGAGTCCTTTGGCTGATACTCGGCTATCTTAGATGCAGTTTCCGGAAATGCAAATTTGAGGGCAGCCCAGCCAAAGCAACGACGGTCACTGGATTCCGATCTAATGAGATTGATTATGGATGGTAGTTCGTCAGTGATGTCCTCCCCCCGCTTCATCAGATGGGCCAGCAGGAGGTGCGCAATATAGTATTCATTATCACTACGAAGACGTTCACGCAAATGTTGGCTAGATTCCTTTTCAAGAGATCGTTGAGCCAAGCGAGATGCAAATACATACGGTAGGCGGCATACCAGAAGTCCGGCACAGCCACCGATGACGGCACCCGCAACCCCGCCTACCAAGCCGAAGTTGATGTATCCATATTTGCTCCCAATGAAAATGCCGACGAACATGCCGCTAAAGCTGAGCAAATCAAATATCGTGTATCCTCGCTGGTTCATCATTGGCAACCGCAATTCTTGTTACTTCCACCTGCCAAAGCTTCTGACGTGCCTCCCACAAGCAAAGTTAATGACGCAGCAGGAGTGGGGCCAGTTCCCCATGTTTTCGCCCAGTTCCCCCACAAGTTAAATAGCGCATTACCCAGCCCATTATTGATAATTGCAGCGCCTCGCTCGGCTGTGGACAATCCAGCCAGGGAACCAAACGCAGCGTCAGTTAGCGTCTTTTGGCCAAACTCATAGAGGATGGGATTGCCCAACCACTCTGAAACGTTGGCAACAGAACCGGTTAACCCGACAGCACCATAGCCTGCTACGAGCGTTCCCAATGTGGCATCGCTCGTTGATGGAGTCCAAAGTGCAGCAAGCATTCCAGGAATGGCATATAGTGGATTGCCCGTAGCTACCTGTTTATTGGCCCAATATTGCGCAGCTGAGTCGGCGTAGCACTCGCCTGCGTTAATCATGTCACCAAACAGCAGTCCTGTTGGGTCTGTCCGAGTGATCGGATTCGCCCCAACATACGCGTACGTATTCACCCCGCCCAACAACCCAATCGGGTCACTCTGAATATACCTACCCAGCCCCGGGTTATAATCTCTTGCCATATTATAATACAGCCCGGTCTCCACATCAAAGTACTGTCCAGGAAATCTGAGATTATATGTCAGCGTCCCAGTTGGCGCGCCGTTGCCGAAGGGATCACGGTCCCACTTCCAGACGTAGGCGCCGGTGCTATCTATTATAGACCGCGGCGCACCGAGGTGGTCTGGATTGACGTAGTAAAGCGCGCCGGGTTTGAGCACTCCGACCGGTAAAGAGCCCAGCCAGACGGTCTCCTCTATCACGCTCCCAGCCGAATCGTATTCGCCAAGGAGATGCCCGGCCTCGTCATAGACGAAGATGGTCGTAGCGGAAGTACTGCTTTTGCTCACTCGTTGCCCCAGGCCGTTGATGGCGTAGGAGGTCGTCACTCCGCCGGTGGTCACCTGCACGAGTCGTCCCCGTTCATCATATGTGTACGTATTCGTCCCGTCCGCTGTGAGATTTCCGGCCGCATCGTAGGTGTAGGTTTGAGTGGCCGGGCCGGTTCGGCCAAGGAGCTGGTTGCTTCCGCCGGAAACGGAATAGCTTGTCGCGCCGGCAGTGAGGCTGGGGCGAACCTCTTATGAGACTCCCGTTTAAATGTTATCTTTGCATAATAATATATCTATAATTGATAACATTAAGCCCCGATGAGGGAAAAGGAGTTTCTCCCATGAATAACACCGGCGCCGCCGGGGTCCGCGACTCGTTGCTGTCGATGATGCCGGTGATCCGGCCGGCGGCGTCATAAGTATAATTGATGGTCGGATTCGCACCGATGTTAATTCCGGCCACGCGGCCGTCCTGATCAAAGGTACGGCTATAGGTGGAGACGCCGGAACCCTGGGTCCAGCTCAAAGCCGTACCGAAAGCCTGTTGAGACAAATGACACCTTTGCCTGTCTATTCCATAAGTTAGACAGCAAAACGCTGGATCGCTAACCTGATGAATTGACGAATTAAAATATCGTTTTCAACAACAGGCTTTCGAAGGGTGTCCCCGTTCGTTCATTGTGCACCAAATACCGAGTCAAACCAGTAAGCAGTCGAATCTCGGAACCATTCAGCAAAATCGCTGCAGTCAAACACACACAACTGCTTCATGTCCACGCCATAACGATGAAACAACGCAAGCAACTCACGTAAAGCATCCTCGTCAACATCCGCTTTATTAATGCTGACATGGAGCACATAGCTCCGGCCTACATATTCTCTAACACAGTGGAGTTTATTCAGCCATTCAAAGAATGCCTCTTCATCACCAGGAGAGAAGAAGCGAACTCTGCGAGCTTCAAGTTCAATGATAGTTGCATCAGTCATCGCTGGTTCCCCCCTGGATAGACATTTGTATAGCCACCGCCAGGGCCTCGGTCATCTTTCGTCGGGCCGTCGCCTTGCCGTTATGCTTCTGAACTCACAATTACATTAGCGGACTCTTTCAATTCTAAATCATCAAACTCGATATAATTATGACTTTTTTCAAACGAGACACTCAATATTTTTTCAATAACCCTCCGCCATATACTTTTGTCGAGGTCCATCATGATAATTGATTTGCTCTTTGTACACAGATTCCTGCTACCTTCAGACGACCTCAGAACTATTTTGAAATCTTCGGTTGTTTGAATATAATCTAAGGAATTTAATCTTATTTCTATTCCGAGTTTTGTCCCGAGAGGATGAAGATCATACACAAGCTGTAAAAAATCACTTGGAATGCCCTTCCAATAGAAATTTGGACCAGGCTCTCCTTCTAAAAAATCATTAGTGTATTCAATTGATATCATTCTTTTTGCCCCCCCTCGCACCTTCATTTAACAGGAATATCTACCCAAGGACTATTAGGGCTTGGCGGATTGTAATCCCAATGACCTTCTGGGTGATATTTATCGGGTTTGTGAGGACGCCATTCTCCACCTTCTGGATCCCATAAGCTTTTTTCACCTCTTTCACGGGGTTTTTTGCGTGATAGGTCACCTATTTCACACTCCCCTTCAACAGGTGGTTCTGGCCATGTAGATGGATCAGTCAAATCAGTATTTTTATCAATACCTTCATTTTGATTCATTAGATAATCTAATAATGGTACAGGGTTAAATAGGTTAAGGAAGTCTTTCATTTGATGCCACTGCCCCGGAGTTAATTGCGTCTGGGATGGACTCCCAGAAGGAGGTAGTAGTAATGGGTTTGGAACAGGTATCGCCTGCAATCCTTCAGGATCAACCCAATTAACTGGATTCCCGCCAACATACGCGTAAGTATTCACCCCTCCCCGTAACCCAATCGGGTCACTCTGAATATACCTACCCAAACTAGGGCTATAGTCCCGGGCCATATTGTAATACAGCCCAGTTTCGGAGTCAAAGTATTGCCCAGGGAAGCGGAGATTGTAGGTCAATGTCCCGGTGGGTGCGCCATTGCCGAAGAGATCTTTGTCCCACTTCCAGACTGTCGCGCCGCTCGCATCTATTATAGATCTGGGTGCGCCGAGGTGGTCTGGATTGACGTAGTAAAGCGCGCCGGGTTTGAGCACTCCGACCGGTAAAGAGCCCAGCCACACCGTTTCCTGGACCACATTGCCCGTGGCGTCGTATCCGCCGATGAGATGCCCGGCCTCGTCATAGGCGAAAATCGTGGTGGCCGCTCCGGTCTTGCTCACCCGCTGACCTAGGCCGTTGATGGCGTAGGAAGTCGTATTGCTTCCTGCCGTGACCTGCACGAGTCGTCCCCGTGCATCATATGTGTACGTATTCGTCCCATCGTTGATGAGATTCCCGGCTGCATCGTAGGTGTAGGTTTGGGCCGCCGGGCCGGACCGGGCGAGGATCTGGTTACTTCCGCCGGAAACGGAATAGCTGGTCACGCCGGCAGTGAGGTTGGGGCGAACCTCGTTGCTGTCGATGATGCCGGTGATCCGGCCGGCGGCGTCATAAGTATAATTGATGGTCGGATTCGCGCCGATGTTAATTCCGGCCACGCGGCCGTCCTGATCAAAGGTGCGGCTGTAGGTGGATACACCGGAACCCTGGGTCCAGCTCGCGGCGGAGCCAAAAGCCTGATAGGTGATGGAACTCACCAGCGGAGTGCCGTCTACATCAATCTCGATGACATGCCCGCCCGTGTCGTAAAGGTAAGCGAGTTGGCGGCCCGACGGGTAGGTCATGCTCGCCCTGCGTCCCGAGGCGTCATAGGTATAGTTTGTCGTCAACGTGACCGCGGCGGTGACCTGCTGTTTCTGGGTGACCCGGCCGTGGCTGTCGTAGCTATAGGTGGTCGAGCCGCTGGAATCGGTCACCTTGTAGAGGCGGCCGATACTCCCCTGATCATACTGCCGGGTGATGCTCGCTCCGTCGGCAATCTCACGTGGCCTGTAATAAAAAGTACTCTCCGTCTTTGATCTTACTGAATAGATGTCTGCGCAAGTCAGCATCATCTATGCGATCAAAATCTCGCACGAATTCTGTTAAATTATGTGTGACTCTTAGGCCTTTTTTGAAGACCAATCTTGCTAGAACGGTTTGAACTTGATCTAGCGTTTGGAAATAGTCATTCGCATCTTCAGCTTCTTCACAAAATGTAATCGCCAGAAGTATGCTTCTAATTTCCCTCTCTAGTGCGATTAGGCTATCTGACAATCCATCCCGATTTGGAGCGGATTCTATAGCCTTCAAGGCTGAATCGATATCTGTCACGTTACACCCCTACTGAACAGTTATTTGATAGGCATCAAATGCCATACTTCTTTGGTGATGGGATTGTAAACCATTTCCCACCCACCAAATACGTATCTGTAAAAGTCCTGCTTCACAGCATCAGGAACTGCTTCGGTTGCTCCTTCCAACACTTCTCTTGCCACCAACGAGGGTGCCTCTCGAGTAGTGTAAAGTTCTTTCTGTAATTTCCCCATTAGGATCTTTCTCCGTGGTGGATTCTTTGGTTGGTCTCCCTCCCCCCGGGGGGAGGGAGACCAATGGGATTGACAGAAGCGGGTCATATCGGT
>JADFXY010000149.1:0-10305 GCA_015233355.1 Deltaproteobacteria bacterium
AAAATCGACGCCACGGGTGTCGGGAGCGGACTGGAAGCACTTAAGATTCTAGAAGAGACATCCTTTGATATTCTCATCCTGGATGTCAAAATGCCCAAGATGGACGGCATCGAAACGCTGAAGGAAATCAAAAGAAGATGGCCTGCCGTAGAAGTCATCATGTTGACCGGTCATGCCTCGGTTGAATCCGGGATGCAGGGTATGCAATTAGGGGCCTTCGACTACGTCATGAAACCGGCCAAACTCGACGACCTGATTGAAAAAATGGTTCAAGCCTATGAAAGAAAACTTCTCCGGGATAAGCAGATTCGTTAATTATCTTGTGCCCCTGTGCTTAATTGCAGCCTCCTGGCCGGTGGGCCGAACCGGCGGCGTTCTATATGCTCTAGGCGCCCTTATCCTGGCCGGGGTATCTTTCTTTTTGCTCAGAAATCTGATCCACCAGATCAACCAGGCCGAACAAAGAAGTTGTGAACTTGATGAACAACTCATCCAGTCCCAAAAACTGGCCGCCATTGGCGAACTCTCTTCCGGAATCGCCCATGAAATAAACAATCCTTTGGCCATTATCGGGCAGGAAGTGGAATGGCTGCGTCACTTGTTCGAGACCAGCACACTGCAAGAAGAAAAAGACAGAGGAGAATTTGCAGATTCATTAAAACAGATTGCCTCCCAGGTGGACCGATGCCGGGACATTACGCATAAGCTTTTAAACTTTGCCAGGAAGATGGATCCAGTCATGCAGGCCGTCGAACTCAACAAGTTGATCGACGACATGGCCGCTCTGGTCGAAAAAGAGGCGAAGCTAAATAACATTAATATTATCAGAGAATTTCAAAAAGATTTGCCCCTGGTCACCAGTGATCCGCCTTTCCTCCGGCAAGTCATTTTGAATCTATTGAACAATGCCACTTACGCTATTGAATCCAACGGCACCATTACCATAAGCACCAAAGACAACAAGGATGAGAATATCGAAGGATGTCTCTTCTAAAATTTTAAGTGCTTCCAGTCCGCTCCCGACACCCGTGGCGTCGATTTTTCGTTTTTGAAGCCTTTTTACAATCGTTTCAAGAAAATCAAATTCATCATCCACCACCAGCACTTTGAACGATGGCATACCGCCCCCTTTCCGGATTTGCGGGTCTTTCTATTTTACCGGCAAATAGATGCTGAATACCGTCCCCCGGTCCTTGCCGCTTTCCGCCGTCAGCCTGCCTCCAAGCCTTTCCATGATACTGTAACTAATTGATAGTCCGAGTCCGGTCCCCTTACCTACCGCCTTAGTGGTAAAGAACGGATCGAAAATCTTATTCAGCAATTCTTTGGAAATACCGGGCCCGGTATCAAAGATTTCAACACATAGTTCCTTGGACACGCTGTTATGACCGGTGGTCACCGTGATTCTACCGTCTTTGTTAATGGCATCGATGGCGTTATTGATAATGTTCAAAAAAACTTGTTGTAATTGGGATGAATCACTCAGAGTGCGGGGTAATGGTTCGGTAAACTCGGTAAAAATAGAGATATTCCGAAACCGCGATTCATTAGAAAAAAGGGCGATTGTTTCAGTCAATATCTTATTGATATCCACTTCTTCTTGAACCGGCTCCATCCGGCGGGCAAAGCCCAGTAGACGATGGGTCACGTTTTTGGCTCGTTCCACGTGCTGATCGATTTTTTCGACGGCATCTAAAAATTCTTTAAAATTTTCACTTTGTTGGATATCTTCCTCGGCCAACAGGTCCTTGGCCCACCCCACCTTTTCCTTGATCACGGCCAGGGGGTTGTTAACTTCGTGGGCAATGCCGGCGGCCAGCTTGCCTAAGGCGGCCATTTTGCTTGACTGTTCTAAATTGGCATCCAGAACCGCTTTTTGCCGCTCGGACTGGATCAACTGACCCGTCATCAACCGGGCCATGAACACAGTCCCAGCCACGATAACGGCAATGCCTCCAAAGATCACCCATACCGCCAGTAAACGAGCATAGACCAGGGGCGTCAATTCTTCTCTGGTGTCCTCCTTGATGACCAGCAGCCAGTCTTTGTTCTTGAGCCAGGTGGTGGCCAACAGGGTATTCCGGCCTCTAATATCCGTTGATTCCACCCTGGTGCCTTCATATTTATTAAAGTTTACTTGAGAATGGTCCAGGAGTTTTCCTTCAAAACGGGGCGTGGTTTGAAAGACATTGTCCCGGTTTAGAAGAAAAGCATCACCTTTTTCGCCCAATTGGGCTGCCTTAACCATCGTCTCGAACAGGTCGGTATCGATGCTGGCCCGAAGTATCCAGCTCCGCTCGCCTTCCCGGCGCAACACCGCAATGATGATGTGGGGGAATTTCCGAAATCCCAAAAAAACATCGCTGACATAAGCGCCTCGAAGCATGACCGAATGAAACCAGGTTTCGTTTCGGTAATTAACTCCCTTGAGATTATAGGGACCGACGTAGGCCACGTGGTCTCCATTCTCATCAATCACTCCGATGTCAATGAAAGATTTAGACCGGCTCTGCATCATATTAAAAAGCCGCTCCAAAAACTCGCCTTGGGAGAGCTGGTCAAAGGCACAGGTATGAGCCAGGGTGGTGAGTTGCGAGATACGTTCGTCAAAAAAGAGATCAATGGCGTGTTTCCGGTTATCAGCCATAGCTCTCAGGTCTTGGATGATTATTGACGAATAGGCGGTATGAAACTGGTAGTAGATGGTCGCCCCCAGGACGAATAACGGGATGAGGGAAAAACAGAGTGTGGTGACGATGATTTTTGCCTTCAGTCTTCGGTATTCTTGGTCGATCATTGACAGCTCCACAGTCGATGTCGGTTATTGACACAATGGGCCAAGAAAAAATATTTAGCAATAAGCATACCAGACGGTTTTGGCGGCTGGGTCTGCCGGCGTGGCCGGGAACAAATGGAAATCTTTTGCCGGCACTCACCGTCGGGACGTCTTTACGGCCATGATCATGTCAACATTTTTTACACTCTGTAAAAACAAATTGAAAAGCCTAACCACGGACCACGGTGAGGAAAGGAAAGAACCGGAAGTTTTTTGTCTTTTATGCTTTTGTAATATTTTCGCGTCCTCCTGACCAGGCTTTTTTTGCGAAAAATGGAAATCGGAATCGGACGCGATGACAAGCAACGTATCAATCGGGGTCATGTTTTTTTGTGTACTTATTGATCATAAAGAGATAAAGTTGGTCTTTAATGTCGCCGGCCGGGTCCGACTTCACCTTTTACCTCAATTGAGGCCAAGACGCAAAGAAAAAACCTCAGCTTTAAGGATTAGGGATTATGTCTCGACAATTCAGTCTCCGCGCCAGGATATTCTGCCTGTTGGGAGTGCTCATTTTGGCGATTTTGACCGGTCCCTTGGTGACCATCTGGTACACTTACCGGACTCAAGATCTTTATTCTTCTATCGTGGATCGGGATGTCACCGCCTTGATCGCCGCGGGGGAGTTGAAGAGCACCCTGGCCGTGCAAAAAGGGTTGGTCAGTTATTATTTTCTTGATAATGACGAAGCCTGGATACGTCATCTGGATGTACGGCATAATGAGTTTATCGAATGGATCAAGAAAGCCCGCTGGTTCAATTATCCCGATGAAGCCAGAGAGACCTTGACCAACATCGAATCCTGCTATCTCCAGTATACTGCGGCCAGGAATCAGGTGATTCAACTATACCGGGAAGGTAACCGCCAGGCCGGGGCGGAACGGCATCGAAAGCTTAGAGATCAATTCTACATCGTTTACCGGCTGTGCGAAAAATATAAAGATATCTATGAACAAGATATAGCCAGGACTCGGGAAGACAACATCCGGGCGACTAGATTGATTACGACCATCGCCTGGAGTGTCATTCCTTGCGGCGTGATCATTACCCTGTTGCTCGGCTACGTTCTGTTTAAACAAATTCTCGATCCGATCCGGGAGTTGGCTATAGACGCGGAGCACACTCAACCGCGATATAGGATTGATGATGAGGTCAAGGCCTTGAGCCGGAAGATTTATAACCTGATAGAGGATGTAGGGCAGGCCCAGTCCCAGTTGGAAGAAAGCCGGGAACACCTTATTCAATCGGAAAAAATGGCCTTAGTCGGGAAACTGGCCGCGGGGGTCGCCCACAGTATCAGGAATCCTCTGACTTCGGTCAAGATGCGTCTTTTTTCTCTGGAGAGAAGCCTCAGTTTGAACCGGACTCAAAAAGAGGACCTCGAGGTCATTTCTGAAGAAATCCGCCATATTGACACTATTGTAGGGACTTTTCTAGAATTCTCCCGGCCGCCCAAGCTAAAATTTCAATTGATCAGTCCTTCCGACGTGGTTGATAACGCTTTACATCTGCTGAAATATCGGCTGGAGTCTTACGGCGTCAAGGTCTGGGTGGTCAGAGAAGAGCGGCTGCCCGGGGTCATGGCCGATCCTGAACAACTTAAGGAAGTTCTGGTCAATCTCCTGCTCAACGCCTGTGATGCCATGGGCGACGGCGGGGCCATTCAGATTTCAGAGGAAATGGGCAGGACTAAGACCTTGGGGGAGGCTGTGATCGTCCGGGTGCGTGATGACGGCCCAGGGATCCCGGAGTCTGTTCTTGATAAGATTTTTCAGCCTTTTTTCAGTACGAAGGATGAAGGCTCCGGCTTGGGCCTGAGTATCGCCAAACGGATCATTGAGGAACACGGGGGCCGAATCCAGGTGCAATCCGGAGAGGACCAGGGGACCACATTTACTATTGCCTTGCCCTTTAAGGAGAATGCCTCATGACCAAAATCCTGATCGTCGATGATGATCCTCAACTCCGGCACAGTTTTGAAAAGATCCTCACCGCCGACGGGCACACGGTGCTTACCGCGGCCACGGCCGAGACGGGCCTGATCATGGTCGCCCAGGGTAAACCGGACTTGGTCATTATGGATGTGCGTCTGCCCGGAATGAACGGGGTAGAAGCTCTGGAGGCGATTCGGAAGGTGGAACCCAAGCTGCCGGTCATTATCATGACGGCTTATGGGGCTACCGAGACGGCCATCGAAGCCACCAAAAAAGGGGCCTTCGACTATGTCATTAAACCTTTTGATATCCCGGATATTCTGGATGTTATAGAAAAAGCCCTGCAGGCCGGCCGGTTCATGCGGTCCCGGGTCGAAATGGACGCCACCCCGGAGACCGCCCCTCCTGATGCCTTGATCGGACAAAGCCCCCCCATGCGTGAAGTCTATAAATCCATCGGCCGGGTGGCTCCGACCGATGCGACAGTCCTCATCCGAGGGGAATCGGGCACAGGTAAGGAACTGGTCGCCCGGGCCATCTATCAGCACAGTCTCCGGGCGGATAAACCATTTCTGATTATCAATTGTGTGGCTATTCCTGAAACGCTTCTGGAGAGTGAACTGTTTGGTTATGAAAAAGGGGCCTTTACGGGGGCGGCCAACCGCCGGGTGGGCAAGATTGAACAGGCGCATCAGGGCACCGTCTTCCTGGACGAAATCGGCGATATGCCGTTTAGTATCCAGGCCAAACTCCTCCGATTGCTCCAGGAACGAAATATAGAAAGATTAGGGGGCAGAAAACCAGTCCCGGTCGACGTGCGCATTATCGCCGCCACCAGTCGCGACCTGGAGCGGGCCGTAGCCGACGGTCAGTTCCGGGAAGATCTGTACTACCGGCTCAAAGTGGTGACCATCTGGCTCCCGCCGCTGAGGGAACGCAAAGAAGACATCCCTCTGCTGGCCGACTACTTTCTGACCAGGTTTTCCCGGGATATGGATACGCCCAATCCTGGCTTGAGTGAAAGAGCCAAGCAGGCAGTCATGACCTATGCCTGGCCGGGAAACGTCCGGGAACTGGCCAATACCTTTCAAAAAGCCCTGATTTTTAGCCGCGGCTGCCCCCTGGATATTTGGGAAAATTTCGACCAGGACCACAGCCCTGATTCCCCAGGGGCGAAATCGGATGGGGAAATAGACGACCAGCAGATGGACCGGGTTCTCCAACGATGGCTCCAACAGAAACTCACTCTGGCCGGCGACGAGAATCTCTTCGATGACCTGATGGACCACTTCGCCGCGACCCTGGTCCGGGAAGCCCTCAACTACTGCCGGGGCAACCGGACCCATACCGCCAAACTGCTGGGCCTGTCCCGTCCGACGTTATTATCCAAGATTGAGAAGTACGGAATTAAAATTGAGACTTCAGCGTGTTAGAATCTACTCCGGATTGTGACCCGAGTGTGGATTCCAGCCTGTAAAAAGAGCATAACATCATAAGGAACTACCGGATCAGTTTTTAGGAGAACCAGCCGATGTCTCTTTCTGATAAGAAGAATGGCACGATTATTGAAAAGATAATGCAGAGAAATGAAACTCGTTATAATCCAATGACGCTTCTTGAGCATATTAATCGCGCCACCGCCAATGTTTGTGACCCGGAATCTGTAGCTGTCCAGATTTCAAAGGAGATCAATACCCATCTCCCCGGCCGGGCCAATTCCGTTTGGTTATTGGAAAATGATGATACGGCGACCGAAATAGCCCGGAATGGTGAATCTGTGGACTTTACCGGTCGGAACATTCGTGGAATGGATTCCCTGGCCTGTTTGCCCGGCTTGATTCGGAATCAAGTGGTTGCGTTTAATCTTGATAATGGACAATTAGATGAATTGTTTCCTAATTCTATTCGGCCAAGCTTCTTTCCTCTAAAAGGCAACCCGAACGCCCTGGGGTTCTTTATCATAGATGAGTTAGATACACCCGATCGGGATATCTGCCGGTTTATCGCCGAGTTTGGCGGAATGATCCTCAATAACGCAATATCTCATCAAAAAATTGAAGATCAGCGTCGTGACTTAGAGGAAATGACGAACATTTTGTTCATGCACAATGCCCAGTTGTCCTCGCTCCATCATATCGGCTGGAAAATCGCTCAGGCCGAAGATGTCGATTCTCTTTGCCACACGGTCGCCCGAGACTTAGTCGATGAGTTGGGCGCCGAGAAAGCCGTGCTACTGTTGCTTAATGAAGAGCTTAGTGTGCTTAAAGGAATAGGAACGACATCCGGACAACTGCGGATCGAGCAGGTGATCCTACCTTGCGGCCAGGAAGAAGCAGTTCAGGAATCCATTAAATCCGGAAGGATTATTAAGTATTATGATTTCACCCGAAAAATAATTATCGGTCCGTACGAGTTCACCCGCTGGGGAATCTTCCCTATTAAATGTAAGGGACATATCCGGGGGGTGGCCGTGGTTGAACTTGGGAATAAGGACATTAGCGACATAGTCAGCATCTTAGTCAATCATGCCGGTATGATCTTAGACAATCTGATCGTGCTTGAAGACAGGAATAGAATCTATGCCTGCCTGCAGGAGGCCAATGTCGGACAGGAACGGTTGATCTCCGAATTACAGGCGGCCTTAGTCGAGGTCAAAACGCTTCGAGGGATTATCCCGATTTGTTCAAATTGCCTTAAGGTTCGGGATGATAAAGGGTATTGGCAAAGGGTGGAAAAATATATCCAGGACCGGACGGATGCGGAATTCAGCCATAGTCTTTGCAGCGACTGTGTCAAGGAACTTTATCCGGACTTATACGAAGAAGTTGAATTGTGAGTGAACAGGCCTCAGCGGTCAGCCTTCAGTGACGGCCGGACCGGGACGCATCTATATTAGGAGAAAAGTTCAGGAGAAAAGATAATGGACCGAATGTACGATGATCTTCAAGAATACCGGGCCAGGCTAAAAACAGCTAAGGAAGACGGCCGGGTTGATATTTACCGCGAAATCGCCGATCTCGGCATTCCTGAGGCGAACTCCATTATTCTTGAAGGACTGGCGGATTCCAGCGCCCGGGTCCGGTCACTGGTGGCGGAGATCTTGCTGGAGATTGCAGATGAAGGGATCATAGAAAATCTTATCGAAAAACTACGTGACGAAACCCCTGGGATTCGTTCCCAAGTTATGACGATTCTAAGTAAACTGTGCCTAATGGCGTTGAATCAACTCGAGGCGGCCTTAAGTGATGCGGACCCTGATATTCGCATTTTTGTGGCTAATATTTTGGGGAATGCCGGTCTGATAGAGGCGCTGCCGGCCCTGAAAAGGGCGCTGGGTGATGTCGAAGAAAATGTGCGCTATGCAGCCGTGGAGGCCATTGGAAGAATTGGGGCCGTTGAGGCTATCCAGCTTTTGTTGGACATTTTGGGAGACGAATGGGCCCGCTACCCGGCCGTAGAGTCTTTAGGATTGCTGGGCGCCAGGGAAGCGGTTCCGTATTTGCTGGAAATTTTTGAAGCAGATGAGTGGGTCCGGCACGTGGTTATCGAAGCCCTGGGGAATATCGGGGACCCCGGGCAGATCGATTTTCTGCTCCAACAACTGACCTCGGACAACGAGATGATTCTTCAAGCCGCCTTTACTTCTCTGGCCAAGATCGAGCAGAAACAGCCCAGCGGAATCTTGGACCGGATCCAGGAGATGGGCATCGATGCGGAAGAGATCATTACCTCATCCTTGATGACTCACGAACCAGACGTAAGAATATCCGCCATCTGGAGTTTGGGGTTGATCGGTCAGGAACGGCATTTATCTTTGTTATTGGAACTGCTTTCTGAACTTGACGAAGATGTCCGGGAGGCGGCGCGGCGGGCGCTGGTCGGTTTTGGCTCCCGGCAAATCGACGCCATTTTGCTCCAGTATCCCAAACAAGAGCCGGAAGTGCAAAAAATATTGCTGGATATTCTTGGTGAAATTGGGGACAAAAAAGCGATTTCTTTGGTTTCGGAGGCCCTGGAACGGGGCAATGACGCCATGCGGGAGGCAGCCGCCAAAACGCTGGCCGTATTTAAGGACCGGTCGGTGGTGGACCTGCTCATCCCACACTTAAACGATCCCAACAGCAGTGTCCGAAGCGCCTGTGCTTATACCCTGGGAACTCTAAGGGCCGTCAAAGCCACGCGCTATCTGATGCCTCTTTTGGAGGATGTTTATCAAGATGTCCGGGAAGCCGCCTCAGAGGCCCTGGGCAGAATCGGAACCGGAGAAGTGGCCAGGCATGCGGCGCCGCTCCTGAAGCATTCGCGCATGGAGGTGAGGCAGGCGGCAGTGCAGTGTTTAGGCCTGATCATGGGCCACCGGGTCGACAGTTACCTGATGGACGCGCTGGGCAATGCCGACCGGGGTGTTCGGCGTTTTTCAGCCAACATCCTGGGCAAGAGAAAGGTAACCTTAGCCCTCAAACCTCTGACGATGGCTCTATTGGATGAAGATTGGCAGGTTAGAAAATCCGCGGTTTCGGCCCTGGGTAGTCTGGGCGACCCGAGCAGCGTGGACCCCTTGATTGATTCGTTAAGAGACGAAAACATTTGGGTGCGATACAGCGCCGCCATTGCTTTGGGCCGGATTGGACAGGCAAAAGCCAGACGCCCTTTGCGCAGATGTTTAAAAGAAGATATCGGACCGGTCAAAATCGCAGCCATATCGGCGCTCCAGTCCCTGAAAGAACCGGATATGATTCTTCTGTTGGACTATTTGAGCAACGACCCCGATGAAGAGGTGCGCAAGGTCGTGGCCGAGACGTTGGCCGCTTACAGGAATGTGGCGGAATCATACCGGATCCTGGAGATAATGAAGCAAGACCACCACCCCAAGGTCCGGCAAGCAGCCCGCCAGGCCTTTGAGTAACCGGCCTTTAAATTTCTCTGATTGTTACCTTGGACCCACATGATGATTTCTTCCAAAGAAGACTTAGACAATATCCGCAATTTGATTAAGAGCCGGTGTGGCATCTGGCTGGCTGATACCAAGATGAATTTTTTGACGATTCGTCTGACCAACCGTTTTAAAGCTACGGGTATGGAGACGCCGAAAGATTACTGCTATTATCTTAAGTATGATCCCGGCGGGGAGAAAGAGCTGAATCAATTAATCGATGCGGTCACGGTCAATGAAACATATTTCTATAGAGACCAGGACCAATTAAGTGATTTCAGCGATGAGATTGTCCCGGCAATGATGAAGAACAAGCGCGGGTGGGATTCGATCAGAATCTGGAGCGCCGGATGTTCAACCGGTGAAGAGCCTTATACCCTGGCCATGATGTTGCTAGAGCATGCGCAAAGAATAGACCCATCCCGGATAAGTATCATTGCTTCAGATATCAGCGATACCGTCTTGCAAGCAGCCCGAGAGGGGATCTATGACGACTATAGCGTCAGATATGTTCCCCCCCACTTGCTTCTAAAATATTTCAACAAGGGCAGCGATGGCCGGTATGCTATTAAAGAGACGATAAAAACACTGGTGAAGTTTGC
>JADFXY010000014.1:0-403 GCA_015233355.1 Deltaproteobacteria bacterium
ATGGGCGGGGTTACCGTGTTGGAACAAATCAGGCTGGAGTACCCCTCCTTGCCCGTAATTCTTCATATGTTCATGACGGAGGAGATGAGCCATCCCGCTTTCCAAGATGTTGCGGCAGTGGTAGAAAAGAGTGGCAATCCTGATGAATTGATGCGGACGGTGAGCCAGGCTTTGCGCCGCCGGTATCCTCAAGACTTTGTGGCGGAGCATGCAGAAGTGCTGTAATGGCGTTACGGGTTACGGGTTCCGAGTTGGAGGTACCCCCCCGGTTAGCCGAGTAAATTGTTATCGGCTAGACCCTCCAACTCGTAAACCGCAACTCGTAAACCGCAACCCAATATCATTGACTTAAGGTTGGGCGGTCATGCTAACTTCTTAAAAATGGCCCATTCCGAATAAGCCC
>JADFXY010000014.1:557-25675 GCA_015233355.1 Deltaproteobacteria bacterium
CATGTGGGCATTATAGGTTATTTTGTATAGTCACAGCCTATACCCAGAGCGTTGCCGCTGGGCTAACCTAGAGCGCCCCTTCAGGGCTTAATCGGAATTGACCATTTATTAGATAGGATCCGATGCCCCTGCACCTTAAGTCAATGACATTGAACCGCAACCGGCAACTTGCAAACTGAGCAGGCAATGACGAAAGAACAATACTATTCCTTATTAACCAGAAGAATGATTCTAATCGTGATGTTGGTGTCGTTTGCCCCGCTCGTCCTGATTATGGGCCTAACCGGTTATAATTTCCATACATCATATAAAAACAAGGTTATCGACCACTTAGAAGAAATCGTCAGAAAGCATAAACAGCATGTCGACGATTTTCTAATGGAAAAATTAGCTGATCTCAATGTGCTGGCCTCTTCATTTAGTCCTGAGGTGCTGAGCCAAGAAAAATTTCTGCAGGAGTTGTTAGGCCATCTTAGGAAGGGGGGCGGCGGCACTTTCTCTGATTTAGGCCTGGTGGACGAACAGGGTATCCAGGTGGCTTATGCCGGGCCGTTTAATCTGGGCCGGGCCAATTACATGGCCGCCGAGTGGTTTATTGAGTCTAAACGAAGTAGTTACTATATCAGCGACGTATTTTTGGGCCTTAGGGGCATCCCTCATTTTGTCATCGCGGTTAAGAAAGACTGGCAAGGCCGGCAATGGATATTTAGAGCCACCATTGATTTTGACTCTTTTAACCGGTTGGTGGAGAATATTCACATCGGAAAAACAGGCATGGCCTTTATCATTAGTAAGGCTGGCGCCTTCCAGACCAAACCGCGGATGGATATCCGGGCCGAAAAAGACATGCTTTTAGATTTTATCCGGAAACAAAAAATCGGGACGGAAGGAAAGCCGCCTAAAGAAGACCGTCTTGATGCTCCAATTTTAGCTCAGAACAATTTCGCGGCCGGGGATGTGCTGGTCGTTTCTCCCGATCAGCAGCCTTTGAATCAACATATGATTTATTTTATCTCGCCACTCAAAAATGGAGAATGGTTTTTAATCTACCGGCAGGACGAAGGTGATGCTTTTTCGGATTTATATCGGGCCCGGACACTGGCTTTCGGTATTTTTTTGTTGGGTGGTCTGGTTATTACAGTTACGGCATTTCTTTTGTCTAAGCGAATGGTCAATCGGATCGCCCGGGCTGACCGTGAAAAAGAGATGATGAACGAGCAGGTCATCGAAACAGGCAAGCTGGCTTCGTTAGGTGAATTGGCCGCCGGGATCGCCCATGAGATAAACAATCCGGTGGCGATCATGGTTGAGGAGGCGGGATGGATTCAAGACATGCTGGAGGCGGATGAGTTTAAGCAGAGCGAGGATTATGAGGAGATGCAGAGGGCGGTTAATCAAATCCGGACCCAGGGAGGGCGATGTAAAGAGATCACCCACAAACTCCTCAGCTTTGCCCGGCGGACAGATCCGGCCGTGAAAGAAGTTCAACTGAACTCTATGGTTAACGAGATGGCCGATTTCTCAGAGCAACGGGCCAAGTATTCGAATGTCGTGTTTCAGCTTGATTTAGCTCCGGATATACCTCCGATTGCCGCTTCTCCCTCTGAGATCCAGCAGGTGTTGCTGAATTTCGTTAATAACGCCATCGATGCTATGAACGAAAAAGGTGGCGTTTTAACTATGACTACCCGCCGTGAAAACGATTTCATTGTCCTAAACGTGTCCGATACCGGTCAGGGGATCCCCCAGGCGAATCTGCAGCGCATTTTTGATCCTTTTTTTACCACCAAGCCGGTGGGCAAGGGAACCGGCCTCGGCCTGTCTATTTGCTATGGAATTATTGAAAAAATGGGCGGTCGAATCAGCGTCAACAGCGCGGTCGGAGTGGGGACCACATTCCACATTCACCTCCCGGTGGTCAGGGAAGAGGACGATGAGGAGGAAGAACCGCAGGCCGATTCAGCGACATATACATACTTTGACTAGTTTATTTGGATACCCGGGGAGGAAGTCACATGAACAAGACGTTGGTCTTGCTGGTCGATGACGAAGTTCCTTTTGTAGAGACGATGAGCAAACGTTTGACCAAGAGAGAGTTGGACGTCCTGACCGCATTCAGCGGTCCTGAAGCCTTAAAACAACTCGACGAACACCCCGACGTGGACGTGGCCGTTTTGGGGGTCAAGATGCCCGGAATGGACGGGATTGAGACCCTAAGAGAAATAAAAAGACTTCATCCTTCGGTGGAAGTGGTCATGTTGACCGGCTACGGGACTATCGAAAGCGCCATCGACGGGATGAAACAAGGGGCCTTTGATTTCATGGTCAAACCCTGCGATATGGACCTGTTGATGAACAAGATTAAGGAAGCGAAGAATAAAAAGACCCAGCACGAACAAAAAATAATTGAAGCTAAGAATCTGGAAATTATTTTGCGAAAGGGCAATTAGGGATAGGCCTATGAATTCCCTTAAGATTGATCCTCATGAGCCCATCCGGTTGTTGTTAATTGATAATGATATTAATTACTTAAATGTTTTGGCCCGGAGGCTTGGCCGGCGGAATATGAGCGTCGTCCCGACGGTCAGCGGAAGCCGGGGTATTCAGGTCCTCCGTAAAGAAGATTTTGACACCGCGGTCGTGGACCTGAAGACAGAAGATGTGGATGGGCTTGAATTAGTAAAGATATTTAAGAAAATGGCGCCAGCGATGCCGGTCATCCTGCTCGCCGGTCATGGTTCGGAACATGTGGCCCGGCAAGGCATGATTTTGGGGGCCGTTGATTACCTGACTAAACCATGTGAATTGGGAGAGTTGGTAGAGAAAATCCGGCAAGCGGCCGCCGGTGGAACCGGTTCGCAGGTAGGGCGGATGAAGGATTGAACAGCGTACGTTTTTAAGAAGATTTGTATACGGTAATTTAATGTGGCCTGGAGCCGGGGCGATAGAGCAAAGCTGGGTGGGATGCCGACCCGGCAAGTGGAGGTAAGCCGAAATGGAAGGGATGAAAGTATTGTTTGTTGACGACGAAGTAGAGTTTTTGGACACCCTGCTGAAGCGGATGCGAAAGCGCCATGTTGATGTCACAGGCGTTAACAACGGCGAGCAGGCCTTGGCCGCCTTGACCCGGAATCCGGTGGACGTGGTGGTGCTCGATGTCAGAATGCCGGGAATGGACGGCATCCAGGTGCTGGGAGAGATCAAAAAAAGCTGGCCCCTGACCGAGGTGATTATGTTGACCGGCCATGCCTCGCTGGAGGTGGCGAAAGAGGGAATGGAAAGCGGGGCTTTCGACTATCTGATGAAGCCGATCAATATTGATGAGTTACTTTACAAGCTGCAAGATGCTTTTCAGAAGAAATCCATACACGAGAAGAAAATCAAAAATATAGAGGAGGTGATCAGGACCTGACTTCTAATTGACGGTAATCCAGGTTATCCTGATAACCTGTCGGTATTTGTCGGAACGAGCGAAAAGCCTTGCATCGGGGCAAAGATTCAGGCCATTCAGGAGGTTAGGAGCCAGGCCGGGATTCAAACTCTGAGCCGTTCAGCCGTCAACTAATTAATCAGTGGCGCGTATTTCTTTCAAGAGTCAATAACTAATCAAAAGGAGTGCCAAAAAAATGAATTTCTTCAAACAATGGGGCCAATTCATGATGATGGGCGCCAGAGCCCATGCCAAGTGGGAACTGGAGATGTCCAATAACATAATGAAAGACCGCAAGCGACTTTTGATATTAGGGCTGTTGCTTGTACCTATTCTTTTAGGGGGGATTGCTTTTGCCGACCAACTCGGTGACGCCATTCCGAAAATGATAGGAGATAAAAAGGCTTATAGCCCGGCATTCTTTACCGCAGGCATTTTTATTGCTTCCATCCTGATCGGCCTGGGGGCCGGGCTCATTACCGGCTGTATCGGCGCCGGCGGCGGATTTATCATCGCTCCGGCCTTGATGAGCGCCGGGATCAAAGGTATCTTGGCCGTGGGGACCGACTTGTTTCATATCTTCGCCAAGGCCATCATGGGGAGCGTCATCCACCGGAAGTTAGGAAATATTTCAGTGCCTCTGGCCTTGATTTTTCTCTTAGGAGCCATCGTCGGGGCCACCACCGGCGGGGTCATCAACCGTTGGTTGTATGATTTGAACCCGATCGCCAGTGATGCTTTTATTACCACGATTTACGTCTTGATGTTGGGTATCCTGGGCTGCTATGCTCTGCTCGACTTCCTCAAAGCCAGTAAGGCTCCCGGAGGTGGGGGTAGCGCCCACGGCGGCAAGGACGAAGGAGCCCAAATGGGCTCGCTCCCGAAAAAACTCCAATCAATGACCATTCCGCCGATGATCACTTTTGATCAAGGTCTGGTTCCGGGTGGCCGCCGCATCTCCGCCTTGTTCCTGGTCTTGAGCGGTGGCCTGGTCGGTCTATGTGCATCCATCATGGGCGTTGGTGGCGGTTTCCTAACCTTCCCCATTTTTGTTTATGTCTTGGGTGTGTCCTCTATGACCACGGTGGGCACCGATATCTTTCAGATTATTTTCACCGCCGGTTACGCCGCCATCTCTCAATATGCCATTTTTGGGTTTATCTTCTACACTCTGGCCATGGGCATGCTCCTGGGGTCTTTGCTGGGCATCCAAATTGGGGCCTTGGTCACCAAAGTGGTTAAGGGAATTACCATCCGGGGATTTTATGCCATGGCCGTCTTGGCCGGTTTCGTTAATCGAGTTTTTGCCTTGCCGACCAAGCTGGGGGAGATGGATATTATCCCCATTTCAAAATCAACCGGAGCGGTTCTTGAGTCCATCGGTGTTTATGCCTTCTTCATCGTCATCGGCATATTCGCGGTCTGGGTAATCGGCACCTTCCTTAAGAATATTCCCCTGCTCAAGGGAGAGGAGGCTTAATCATGATTGCGCACAAAAAAGAATTTTTTGGTGGAGTTGCGTTGATGGTCGCCTTTTTGGTGGTGTTGCTAATCTTCTTTCTACCGATTTACGGCGGCGGCAAAAACGGACTAGACTACTTAGATTCGCTATATAATTCCATTTCAAAGGGGTCGGCCTATTATATCCCCAAAGTAAAAAAAGACAACGAACCATTTAAAGCCAAGAATATCGAGTTGATCTTGACCATGGTTAGCCCCAATCAGGCTCAGGAATCCGTCGGTCTGTTGGCCAAATCCGGAGCGACCGCCACGGCTATGGGAGATAAATTGACCATCGGCGGGAGCCTGGGAAAGATCTTGGCCAATTGTCTGGATGATTCGGATGACATGTTCCATAACAACGGGGCCAAGGTCAAAGACAAATATGGATATGATGAAAAAAAGGTCCTATACAATTGGTACACAATGTTGAAGTCGATGGATAAGGAAATGAAAAAGACAGGCCTTTACCCCGAAGCCAAGTTCGTCACCACGGTTTCCAAACGGGCGGTCGAATGCTCATTTAATTATTACAAAATTGAGCCGCAGAGCATCTCCAGCAAGATGGGGATGGTCATTTTTTCCCTGCTTTTCTATGTCATCTATACCCTGTGGTATGGTTACGCCATCATGTTTATGTTTGAAGGATGGGGGCTCAAGTTGGGCCACTAACTGATTCCGGCCTGGGCCGTTTTCCTTAATGGAGGCGGCCCAGCTTGTCACTTGTTGCTTGTCACTTGTTGCTTGTTACTTGTTGCTGGTTGGATATTACCCAATTTTAATTTAAATAGCCCTATAGTCATCGAGCACAAACTAACGACGTGTAACTTGAAACGTGTAACTTGAAACGAGCAACCAGAAACCAGAAACCTTTTTTGCCGCATAGAGACGTTATGGGTCTAGTCCAAAGCCTGGTGAATACCTTCTGGCCTAAGAGGCAACAAAGAGATGCGCAAGAAGTTGAAGAACTGCGGATTGATTTTAAGGCGCGGTATCACAACTTCAAGCTACTTTTGAGTGCCAACAACAGGTCGTTGGAGATCATGGCCGAGATGGAGCAGGCGCTGCAAGGAGACCGTCCTTTTGGGATGAATTTTATCAAAGCTCATTCGACCGCTGTTTCAGTTAATGTTTTCCGCATGATAAAGAATTTGAACGAGATCGCTCACGGAAAATATCAGGATCTATATAAGAGTTTCGACGCCATCCAATTTCAAGTGGAGAATCTTCTCACCCGAAAGAAGTCTGTTTCGGACGAGAGACTGGTCATTTACCTGGATGAGGTGGATAAAGATCTGGCCGACCTGGTGGGAAATAAGATGGCCAACCTGGGTGAGCTGAAGAACAAGGTCAAGGTGGCCGTGCCTGGAGGCTTTGCCATCACCTCATACGCGTATCAAAGGTTTCTAGAGCATAATAACCTCCAGGCAGAGATTGACAGCCGCTTTCAATCTGCCGGGGTGGAAGACATAGAACAATTGTATTCCTTGAGCGCCGAGGTTCAACAGTTGATCATCCGCTCCAAGTTACCCCAAGACCTGGAGGAGTCCATCATGAATTCCTTTCTCCGCCTGGAAGCCGAAGCCGGGAGGAGAATCACGGTGGCTTTGAGAAGCAGCGCCCTGGGGGAGGATTCGGGTGAAAGCTCATTTGCCGGCCAGTACCGGTCCGAACTAAACGTCAGCGTCGAGAATATCATTGAGGCCTACAAAGAGATCATCGCCAGCAAGTACAGTCTTCCAGCCATAACATATAGACTGAACAAGGGATTCAAAGACGAAGATATTTCCATGTGTGTCGGCTGCCTGGTCATGGTCGACGCCGCGTCCGGTGGTGTCACTTATTCCCGGAACCCGGTGGATATCAACGATGACTCAGTGTTCATCAACTCGGCCTGGGGTCTACCCAAATCGGTGGTTGACGGGAGTGTCAATTGTGATCTGACCGTGGTGTCGCGAAAAAAGCCAATGACGATCATTCGACGGGAGATTAAGGATAAGGACGTTAAGTTTGTCTGTTACCCCCAAGAAGGCTTGTGCCGGGTGGAACTGACCGGCGATGTCGGCCGGGCGTCCTCGGTAGATCCGGATCAGGCCCTTGCCTTAGCCGAATTGGCCATATTAATTGAAGATCATTATGGTTGCCCCCAAGATATTGAGTGGGCGGTGACCTCCGACGGGGAGATCAAGCTCCTCCAATGCCGTCCGCTGCAACAGATGCCCGGAAAAGAAACCGACTCTCCAGGAGATGTCCAAGATGACGACGACACCGCTCTGGCTAGAGGCGGAATCACGGCCAGTTCCGGGGTTGCTTGCGGCCAGGTTTTTCTGGCGGATAGGGCGGTGGATATCTTGCAGTTTCCGCCGGGAGCGGTTCTGGTCACGCACCAGGCATTGCCCCGCTGGGCCTCTTTACTCAACCGGGCGGCCGCGGTCGTAACCGAACAAGGGGGATTTGCCGGTCATCTGGCCAATGTGGCCCGCGAGTTCGCTGTTCCGGCCCTATTTGGCGTTGCCGGCGCAGTGGAAAAGCTTAGACACGAAGAGTTGGTTACGGTTGATGCCGGTGGCCGGGTGATCTACCGGG
This sequence comes from Deltaproteobacteria bacterium, assembly GCA_015233355.1. Taxonomy (GTDB): domain Bacteria; phylum Desulfobacterota; class JADFXK01; order JADFXK01; family JADFXK01; genus JADFXK01. Next base: position 8,074 of record JADFXY010000014.1, read on the forward strand.
GGCGGATTGAGGATTTGTTGCTCAAGGCCGATAGTAATGGCAAGAAAAACTTGATGGAAGGCAGTCCGGTGTTTGACACCCTCAAGGACGTCAGCCGGCACATCATCCCCCTAACCTTGATAGACCCGGATGCCAAAGAGTTTGTCCCGGCGAATTGTACAACCTTTCACGATATTACCCGCTATGTCCATGAAAAGTCCGTTCAGGAGATGTTCAATTTCGGGAAAGAGCATAATTTTTCGGAGAGGTCAAGCAAACAGCTTTACTATCATGCGCCCATGATGTGGTGGATCCTGAACTTAGACGATGGTTTCAAAGAAGAAGTAACCGGAAAATATATTAAAATAGAGAATATTGGGTCAAAGCCGATGTTGGCCCTCTGGGACGGAATCGTGGCCATCCCTTGGGATGGGCCGCCCCCCATAGATGGAAAAGGACTCATGTCGGTGATGTTTCAGGCTACCCAAAATACTTCCCTGAACACCGGGGTGAAGTCTAAATACAGCGAACGAAATTATTTTATGATTTCAAAAAATTACTGCTGTCTTAATTCCCGGCTGGGATTTCATTTTTGTACTATTGAGGCGCTGATCGGGGATCGGCCGAGCGAGAATTATATCAGCTTCCAGTTTAAAGGCGGTGCCGCCGACTATGACCGGCGGCTTAAGCGGGTCATATTTGTGGGTGAGATATTACAGGAATACGGGTTCAGAACAGAGATAAAAGAGGACACCATGATTTCCCGCTTAGAAGGGCATGACCAGGAATTCATGATAAGCCGCCTTAAAATTATCGGTTACTTATCCATCCATACCCGGCAGTTGGATATGATCATGACTCACAGCGGTAAGGTGACCTATTACCGGAACAAGATCAAAGAAGATATCAAGACCATACTGGCCCAGCCGGCCGGCCGCGCCTAGCTTCAGGAACCAGGCTCCGGTCAGTGCCGTTGAATTAAGGCACGACCTGACTATCCTCGGATGTGATAGGATTCCTCGCTTCGCTCCGAATGACAGATTGACACCGCCATTCCGAATGACCCACTTGTCTGTCAGTTCGAGCGAAGCGAGAAATCTTGACTTCGTTGTTTTTTTCAACGGTATTGTATATTGCTGTGGAATCCAGATCTAAAGGTTCAATTATGGACGGCCCGAAATGTTAAAATATAACGTAATTGAAATATTCACCAGTGAGGAAATCCGATGGCAAGGTAAACCCCTGGCTGAGGTCGTGATCCAGCATCTTTGCCGCTTGAAACCGGCCGCTCGCTGTATCGTCACCAGAGGGACGGATGGGTGTTACGAGAACGGCGAAGTGGTCTCACAAAAGCTGGAGGCGCTCTCCTTCAACCTTCCGGTGCAGATCAAGATCATACTTCCAGACCGGGAAACGGACCAGGTCCTGACCGAAGTGGAAAAAATGGTGACTGACGGGATTGTAGCCGTGCGCGGCCTCGACGTGGTCAGTCATAAGGTCGGGAAGCATCTGATCCCCAGACAGCTTATGATCAAGGAAATGATGACCCTCTCACCGGTTAAGGTCACCGGTTCCACTTCGGTGGACGCGGTGGTCCGATTGCTTCTCTCGTCATATTTTTCAGGGCTTCCGGTGGTTGATAAAGATGACCGTCCCGTAGGCATCATTACCCAGGGAGATTTGATCTATCGCATGGGCCTGCCTATGCGCCTTGGTTTATTGGCCAAGTCTGATTCCGAGAAAATAGACGCTCTGTTAAATGTCCTGGCCCATCGGCGGGCTGAAGACGCTATGACCCGGCCGGCTGTGTGCATTGAAGAAACCAGGCTGCTGGCCGAGGCCGTTGAATTGATGCTTAGGCGCGGTTTGAAACGACTGCCTGTGGTTGATGCCGGAGGAAGATTGGTCGGAATGGTCTCACGGATCGATGTCTTCCGGACCATTATGAAAGAGTCTCCCGACTGGTCCGCATTATCGGAGCAAAGCTTAATGGTCGGCAACCTGCGGTTTATCTCTGATATCATGCGTCGCGACATTCACACGGTTCTGCCTGAGACTTCTGTGGAAGAGGTCATCCGGATCATTGATACCAACGATATTCAGCGGGTTGCGGTGGTAGACGGTCAGGGCCGTTTTCTGGGTTTGATTTCAGACCAAGATTTGCTGGCCGTTTTTTCCGACCACCATCCCGGCATTTGGGACTATTTTGTGAAAAGAATCCCATTTGCCGAACGCGGCAGCCAACACCGGGAGTTTAGCCGGCAGCTTCAGGCTAAAACCGCAGTTGAGGTGATGAAGCCCGATGTGATCACCGTGCTCGAAGACATGCCCCTTGACGAAGCTATTAAACTGATGACCGAGAAAGGACTAAAACGGTTGCCGGTGCTTGATGCAACCGGTTTGTTCAAAGGAATGATCAGCCGGGATTCCGTGCTGCGGGCGGGATTCGGGCATCCTTAGCGGCAACCGGCAACGAAAAACCGGCAACAGATAAAAGTAGCCTCCACGTAACCATTACACTTGTCTGTTTAGGCATAATCTGTTAAAATCGTGATTGATGGCCAGACAACAGGGAACGTAATTGGTGATTATCGACATCTACGGGGGCCTGGCTCGGTTCGATTTCCACATCGTCCCTGTAACCAGGCCCGTTTTTTTTGAAAAACTCAGCCGGTTTCAACAGAAAAGGAGGCGGTCGTAGGGGCCGGCAACTTTGTGGGGGATGTACTGCGGGAACAAGTTAAATGAACTCGACCTGAATAACTTTCACAAACTATTCAAGATTATTTTCACGACCTGTTTGACTGGCAGCCAAATCGTTCAGTTCTTTGTCAAGTAGCCACCCGCGGAACTAACTCTTCTGTATACCTACCTATATTGAAGGAGGCTGTTGACCAATGAGCTCACATCTAAAAAGACTCCTGATTGCGGTGGACAGTTCTGAACATGCTTTTAATACTGTCCGTTATGTGGCCGACCTGTTTCCGCCTGAGCACATGGAGGTGGTTCTGTTCAGCGTCAAACCCAACCCGCCGATGCTGGGAGTGGAGGCCTGGGATGGCGCCGCTGCCTGGGCGGAACAGCAAGAGAACGTCATCAATGACTTCATGGTTAAAGCGAGAAAATTGCTCTTAGAGCGCCGATTTTCAGAGAGCGCCGTCACCATTACAGTGAAAGAGGTGAATAAGGGTGTGGCGCGGGACATCTTAACCGAATCCGCACAAGGCTATGATGCAGTATTGATGGGGCGCCGCGGCCTAAACCCGGTGTCCGAACTGGTGCTGGGCAGCATTTCCCACAAGCTGCTGCATAAGATGACCCATGTGCCCATCTGTGTGGTCGGTGGCGTACCCCGAATTAATAATTTCATTATGGGTATCGACTCTTCAGTGGGGGCCATGCGGGCAGTTGACCACGTCGGCCGTATGTTCTCCGGAATTGACGCTACGGTGACCTTGTTGCACGTCATTCCCACTTTTGATTACCTGACCTCGGAATTTGAAGCGACACAAATTACCTCTGTCCAGGCGGAAATGGAAGAGGACCAAAAACGGGCCATGGAGCAAACCTTCGAGAAGGCGACCGCCGCCTTAGAACGCAGCGGCATTGCCCGGGACAGAATTAAGACTGAAATCGTTACCGGTACACACAGCCGGGCCGGGGCAATTGTTGACAAAGCTGAGGAATATGGTATTGGAACCATTGTGCTGGGCCGCCGGGGATTATCCAATGTGGAAGAATTCCTGTTGGGCCGGGTAAGCAATAAGGTCATCCACCTGGCTAAGAACGAGGCCGTCTGGGTAGTGAATTAACATGTCCCTGTCCGGGCCGGGTTCTTGATTAGGGGCCGGGCCTGGTAAGGATAATGAAGCCAGGGCAACCAGCCGAGATGGTTCGCTGCATATCTCGCTGGTTGCCGCTATAAGTTCCGTGTTCCGAGTTACGACTTTCGGGTTTAATGTTTCCGGACGCGGCTTGTCGGTATGACGAACTTGCGGTTTTCCCCAACGTCTAGCTATAACCCGCAACTCGTAGCCCGCAACACTACGTTGATCATCATTCACACTAAGAGTGCATTGTGCGGTCCGATTCTCACGTCGTCCCTGCAATCAGGCCTACATCATAGAAATATCAGATAGTTGTAACCAGAAAAGGAGACAGCCATGAAGGCATTCGACAGAATAATGTTCCCCGTTGATCTTTCAGAATCTTCAGATAGAATTGTCCCCCGGTTAAAAGGTATTATAAAAAAATTTAATGCGGAACTCCATGTGGTATTTGTGGCTCGAATTTTCGGCCACTTTGCCGGGATGCATGTTCCTCACCCGGCGATTAAGAATTTTGAAGCAGAGATTGTGGAAGGGTCTAAAAAACGTCTGGCCGAATTTATTGATGTCTATTTTCCCGACTATCCCAAAGTCAAATCGGCGGTGTTATCCGGTGATATTACAGACCAGATGTTGGAATACATCGACAATAACAAAATAGACCTGGTCATGATGGGGACCCATGGCCGAAAGGGCCTGGAGAAAGTCATTTTCGGATCTGTGGCCGAGCGGTTTATGCGCATGTCCCCGGTCCCGGTACTATTAATCAATCCTTATCGTTACGTCAAAAAAACCAAATAAAACGCAACGGCTTAACTCGCCGGCTCAGCCGCCGGCCTAATTCATCTCACAACGCAGAAAGGAGCGCGCCATGGACGAGTTCAAAAAAATTCTTTTTCCCGTTGATCTTTCTGAATCTTCCGCCAAAATAGTGCCGTACGTGTTAATGACGGCGAAGCAATTCGAAGCCGAAATCCACCTTCTGTTTGTGGCCCGGGTGTTGGAATACTTTAGAGGTATCTATGTCCCGCAACCGTCCATCACTAAGTTCCAGTCGGAGATCGTCGGCGGAGCAAAAACGCGGTTGGCCGAGTTCAAGGATGAGTATTTCCATTTGGTTTCCAATGTGGAATCGTCTGTCTTGACCGGCGACATTGCTGATGAAATTTTGAAATATATCGGTGAGGCGAAAATTGACCTGGTCATCATGGGTACGCATGGCCGCAAGGGCCTGGAAAAGGTCGTCTTCGGTTCCGTGGCCGAACGGGTGGTCCAAATGGCCCCGGTCCCCATTATGATGGTTAACCCCCATCGTGTTCAGGTTTGATCGAGGTTGTTTTTTGTCCTGTCTCTTGTGGCTACGCTGCATCACCATGGCCTTGACGCCGGAGGCGGGGCGCGCAAGACGTCTTTTTTCTGGCTGAATCCATATCAACGCCGAAGGGACGCATGATACCAGCCCAGGGCTCAAGCCCAATGCTGTTGAATTCAGGACGCTGCGTTAAGATTCTCGCTTCGCTCGAAATGACAGAAAAGTGGACTCTGAAATAACGATGTAAAGTTGTCATTCCGAATGAATGTGAGGAATCTTATCATATCCGAAAATGGCCAAGCCATGCCTTAATTCAACACCTTTGCGGCTCAGGCCCTGGGTGATGTTATTGTTGGCCAAGATTTATTTAGGGCAAGCCTCAAGCAGGGTGGCCTGAAAAAGGCCCGAGAAGCTGTGGCCGAAACTGACGGCCGGAGTTGATGCGGCGGTCGAACGGCCTGCTCGGCCCGGAACTGGTGGAGAAATTGAGCAAGGAGTAATTGGTGAAGAAAATGATCGACCTGGTGGCGGCACACGAAGAATGGTTGCAGAACCGGGTGATGGATTATGTCCGGCAGCATGGCGGCGCCAGGGGTACGGCAGGTCTGCCGGAGGACTGGCGCCCAACAGCCTCCGAATTGTCGCGGTTATTGCTTATCCACCTAACTACTATAAATGATATTTCTGAGTTAACCTCGGATAACAACTTTGATAACGATCTTATGGCGGAATTTTGCCAAACCGGGATCAGGAGGCACCGGGACGTGACTCTGGGGGCATGGCTCTGCCTGTTCAAATATGTTCGCCAAAGTTATGTGGATCTGGTTCGGCAGGCCGGTTTTGAACCATCCGACCTGGACCGGTGTCTGGATAGGCTGCCCCGGGCTTTTGACCGGATGGAGGTGGGGTTTTGTTCGGCCTGGCCGGGAACCTCTTCTTCTGAACGCGAACGGGGCAAGAAGCAGCCGGAAACAGCCCGGATCATGGCCGACGCCGAGAGTGCCCCCCGGCTTGTTGACGGAACAGATAGCCATACCGACACAAGAGCCGGCGGCGATGATGGTAGCTTACGGAAGCGGGCGGAAGAATCTTTACATGGGGACCGCCGGACGTTGCGGCTGTATGAACGGGCCGTGGAAAGCTCCGGCGACCTGATCGCTATTTTGGACAACCACTACGTCTACCATATGGCTAACAGCGCGTATCTAAAGTATCTGGGACGACGAAAGGACCAGGTCATCGGTCATACCGTCTCGGAAGTGTTGGGCCCGGAAATCGAATCTACCGTCAAACCTAACCTCGACACCTGTTTGCAGGGCAAGGAAGTTGTGTACGAGGCGGTCCGCGACATCGGAAAATTGGGCAAGCGGCAGTTACAGGTGTCCTACAGCCCGCTTCGGGAAAAGGATGGCCGGGCGGTCGGCGCCTTGGCCGTGATAAAAGATATGACCAGTCAAAGGGACCTCGACCGGGAAAGGGAATTCGCCGTCAAGCTGCTCAGATTTGTCAATTCTACTAATCTTCTTCAGGAATTGGTGGGCGGAGTCGCCGAATTGTTCACAGAATTCTCTGGATGCCGGATGGTTGGCGTCCGCTTAGAAGACGACGAGGACTTCCCCTATTTCTATACTCAAGGTATGTCTGAGGCGTCTAGAAAATATCAACACGGACTGGGCATCCGGAACCGGGATGGCCGGCTCCGTCGTGATCCGGACGGTAATCCAATTTTGGACTGTATGTGTGGAAACGTCATCCGGGGCCGACAGGACTTCCACCCGTTCTTCTTCACCGATAACGGCACCTTTTGGACGAATAACCTGCCCGACATTATGGCCTCGAACGGACAGGCCGGCCGCGAAGTGTGGACCCGGAACTGTTGCACTAATGGCGGTTATCATTCCGTGGCCATGATCCCCCTGAAAACAGGAGAGAAGACCTTTGGATTGCTGCAACTCGGCGATCAGCGTCCCTTGATGTTCACCACCCCAATCATCTCTTTTCTGGAGCGGATGGCCGATAACCTGGCGGCTCGATTGGCCCGGATTTTTGCTCAGCGGGAGCTTAATCTCTTGTCGGAGGCGATCAATCAGTCCGACCAAAGTGTGGTCATCACCAACGCGTTGGGAAACATTCATTATGTCAATTCCGTCTTTTTAAATCTTTTCGGGCGCAGCCGGGAAGAGGTCATGAACCGTGATTTTTTTTCTATGATCAATAGGGATCAATCTGATCAGAGTTTTTACCAATCAGCGCGTGACGCCGGGATAAAAGGCGAGACCTGGAAAGAACGGCTGCAATTCATAGAACCGGACGGCGAAACGGTCGAGTTGGCCACATCCGTTTCCCCGGTCAAAGATGAAGCCGGGACAATTGCCAATTTTGTCGCCTTGATGCGAGATGTCACCAACGAAGTCCAGATGGAAAAGCATCTCCGCCAGGCCCAAAAAATGGACTCCATCGGCACCCTGGCCGGAGGAATTGCGCATGACTTCAATAACATTTTAGGAGCTATCATCGGGTACGCCGAGATGGCCCGAGACGATGCCCGAGTGGGCGAAGTGGATCCGGTGAATCTCGACGAAGTCCTCCGAGCCAGCCAGCGGGCCAGGGAATTAGTCAGGCAGATACTAACGTTTAGCCGTCAGGCCGAACAGGAAAAGCATCCTATCCGGGTTAGTCTGATTGTCAAGGAATCACTTAAATTACTTCGGGCCTCTTTGCCCACGACTATCGAAATCAAGCAGGAAATAACCGATTCAGAGGCCGTGGTCATGGCCGATCCCACCCAGGTCCACCAGGTGATGCTGAACCTGTGTACCAATGCCTTACACGCCATGCCCGATGGCGGTGTGCTGGGAGTCAAATTGCTCGCAGCAAATGTTGATCAAAAATCCCTGACCAGGTTTCCGGGTTTAAAGCCGGGCCCCTACCTCAAATTGGTGGTCAGTGACACTGGAACCGGGATGAATCAGGAGACCCTGGATAAAATCTTTGATCCGTTTTTTACCACTAAGAAAAAAGGTGAAGGGACAGGGTTGGGTCTGTCTGTCGTCCACGGGATTATCAAAGGCCATGGCGGGGCGGTGGATGTCAAAAGCGAAGCGGGCAAAGGAACCAATGTAGTCATTATGTTGCCGAAGATACAAAAAGAGATTCTCCAGACGGGAGAAGTGACCGAGACCGTGCCAACGGGTTCAGGAACGATATTGTTGGTTGACGATGAAGCTATTTTAACCAAGGTCGGGAAGCAAATGTTGCAACGACAGGGCTTCCAGGTGGTCACCTGCAACAGCAGCATTGAGGCCCTGGAGATATTTCGCCGCCGCCCCGACATCTTTGACCTGATCATCACCGACCAGACCATGCCCGGGCTGACAGGACTAGATTTGACTAGAGAAGTTCTAACTATTAGACCGACCATGCCCATCATCATCTGCACCGGTTTCTCCGGGCGGGTTTCTGCTGAAACGGCCAAGGCGGCCGGAGCCAGAGAGTTCATTTTGAAGCCTTTAAGAAAAAAAGAACTGGTCGAGGCCATTAACCGGGCCCTGAGTTCAAACTGAAATCAGGTCTTGCGCCATAAATCTAAAATAGATAATATCGGCTTTTGCGGAGAGGGCAAAACAGGGCATGTGAGATTTCGATTGGGGACGACCAAAACATCTTTTCATCGAAGCGGGTTGATTAACTTATTTGGTAATAATGAAAATGAGTCCCATAAAAGACGGCAGAAACAATGGAGATCAAAGCAATACTACCTTCACCCTGGTTGTCGTGGGACTGTTGACTCTGGTGGCCATGCTGGTCTTTCAATGGTTGAAGCGATTGATTTATCCTGGGATTACTATATGGGAGTCAAATCTTGTCACCGTTTTTTTCGGCGCCGTAGTCGCGGTTGTCGCCACCTATCTCGGATTAAGCAAGTACCGGGCATTGTATCAGCAACTGTTGATAGAAATCAATGAGCGGTGGGAGACGGAAAGAAAGCTGCGCAAATCGTATGACGAACTGGAATTGCGCGTTTTGGAAAGAACCGCTGATATCGCCACGGCTAACAAGGAGTTGAGTTCGGAAATAGCCGAACGGTTGCAGATAGAAAACGAGTTGCGAAAAGAGAAGGACTTTACCGCCACCATCATCCAAAATTCCCCGACTTTTTTTGTAGCGATTAATGCCGCCGGCCGGACCATCATGATGAACAAACTCATGCTCCAAGACCTGGGTTACACCATGGAAGAAGTGACCGGCCTGGATTACCTGTCCGTTTTTGTGCCCGAGGACGACCGAGAGGCCCTTACTGATCTATTCAAACGAGTACTCTCGTCGAATGATTCCGTGACCTATGAAAACCGCGTCCTGGCCCAAGACGGCCGGGAATTCTTGATCGAATGGCATGGCAACCGGGTGGTTAAGCCCGATGGGCAGGCGGACTTCATTTTTTTCGTAGGCATCGATATCACCGCGCGCCGGGCCGCGGAACAGGCGGCCAGAGAGTCTGAGGAGCAAAACCGGCTCATCATTGAATCTTCACCCATCGGTATTCGGATCGCCCGGGAGGGCTATTTTGCCTATGTTAATCCGGCGCTGGTCAAGATGTTAGGTTACACTCGCGGCGAGGAGATTATCGGCCTGCCGGTGGAGGCCATGTATGTTCCCGAAGACAGAGAGATGTTCCGGCAACGGCAAATAGACCGACAGGCCGGCAGATTCATTCCCCCGTCGTACGAGGTGGGCTGGGTGAAAAAGGACGGTGACCGCTTAGATACGGTCATCTGGTCGACTATCATTGATCATCGAGGGGCTCCGGCTGTCTTGAGTTTCGTGGTTGACGTCAGCTTGGAAAAGGCGCTGAAAACGCAACTGGTTCAAGCCCAGAAGATGAAAGCCATCGGTACTCTGGCCGGAGGCATTGCCCATGACTTCAATAACATCTTGGGGGCGATTTTTGGATATACGGAGATGGCTCTAGATGACGCCAGGGAAGGCCGGGTTAATCCCGAAGATCTCGAAGAGGTGATCAAGGCTTGTGACCGGGCCAGAGACCTCATCCGGCAGATCTTGACTTTCAGCCGTCAGGCCGATCAAGAACGGAAACCACTCCGGATAGGCTTAATTATCAAAGAAGCGCTCAAACTGCTCCGGGCATCGCTTCCGGCCACCATTGACATTCAAGGTGAAATCGGCGCCACCGAAGCCGTAGTGGAAGCAGATCCGACTCAAATTCACCAGGTCCTGATGAACCTCTGCACCAATTCGGCCCAGGCCATGCCCACCGGCGGCATCCTCAAAGTAAACCTCGACGAGGTCTACCTGGGCCAATCCGAAGCGGCCCTTTACCCCGACTTGAGCCCTGGATCTTATCTCGAGTTAACCGTGAGCGACTCAGGAGAGGGCGTGGACTCCGGTATTCTTGACCGTATTTTTGAACCATTTTTTTCCACCAAGAAGAAAGAAGGCGGCACCGGTATGGGCCTGGCCGTGGTCCATGGGATTGTCAAGAGCCATGGGGGCATGGTTAAGGCGAAAAGTGAGGTGGGTCTGGGGACCACGTTTGCCGTTCTTTTGCCTACCGTGGATAAGCCGGCGGAAGTGGTGGCTGATGCTGATTCCGTGACTCCTATAGGTTCAGAAAGCATCCTCTTTGTTGATGATGAAAATGAATTGGTCAAGATTGGAAAACAGGTGCTCGAAAGGCTCGGTTACCGGGTGGAAGCCGTGTGCAGCAGCTTAGACGCCATGGATTTATTCCGGGCCCATCCCGACTCCTTTGACCTGGTCATTACTGATCAGACCATGCCTCACATGACCGGCGCCGAGCTGATCGCGGAGATGATCCAGATTCGGCCCGATCTGCCCATCATCCTATGCACCGGTTTCAGCAGTCTGATCACGCCGGAGAAAGCCAGAGCCATCGGGGTCCGGGAGTACATCCTGAAGCCATTGAAAAAACAGGAATTGGCCGAGGCCATCCGCCGGGCCCTGGGGCCTAAACCAACTTATCCTGAGTTCGACGAGTCTATTAATTAACTATCGGAAATGTATCCGCAGATTTCGCAGATGAACGCAGATGGAAAAGCCCCACAGACCTAGTTGGGCCGCAAATCGGCGCAATCTGCGGATTGAATTTAACTTAAGGTCGATGTGGCATTTATTCCACTTCCCAAAGACGAGGATGCAGGTTGCGCCGGGCCAGGGACACTCCCTTTTGGCTCAGGTACTCCAGATTTACAGTATCTTCCCGATTGTAGGCGACCAGCGTGTCTAAGGCCGCGGCATCACCGCGCTGATAAGCCTCCCACAGTATGACCGCCTGAAAGCCATCCATTCCGGCCACGGTCGCCGGCCTGGCCAGGCCCAGGTGTTGCTCAATCCGTTTTAGCCCGCCGGAGTAGCCCAACCTTTTATACAGGTACATCAGGTCCAGATGCCCCTGGGGCAAGTCCACGTGTCTAAAGCACGACTTGATACAAGGCAGATCAAAACGCGCCCCGTTGAAGGTGACGACCAGATCGTACTTGATGATTTCGTCCTCAAATGCTTCCAGGTTGCGGCCATTGATGAAAGCCCGGTAATCTCGCCCGTCATAGACGCCGATCACGGTGATTTCCACTCCGGGTCCGAACAGACCATTGGTTTCTATATCCAGGTAGGCGGTTTTGGGGCGAAAAGTCTCAAACATGCGCCACCGGTCAGGCGTCTTCAGCCGGGCGTTGAAATATCCGGGATCTGCTAAATGTTTTCTGGAAACACTTAGCTCGTTGCGAATAACGGCATATTTTGACTGAATAAATCGTTCCAGTTGAGGGGAAGCTTCGAAATCGTCCCAGGTCAATATGCCGTGTTCCCAAAGACGGTCCTCCAGGTGCCGGCCCACCCCTGAAATATGAATAAATGTGTTTTGGAGCAAGTTGATACTCCTCTATCTCTATACGGGACAAAATGTGAATGTAAGATTTCAATTTCGGATGATGATAACCTCTATACCCCAGTCAGCCCGGTAAAGCAATGTTCGTTTGATATTCCCCGGCCTCGATTCAACCGCATTGGGGCAAGGCCCAGGGCTGCCACGTCCGTTTCAATAATATTTCATACAGTTGGCCTGCCTTTCCATATATTATTTGTTGCCAAGCCAATCGAGGCATGATATAGAGACCAACTTTGCGTAAGCTGGATCACCAACTATAGATCATATAGATCAGTTCGGGTGAAGCCGTTGATCTGTCAAGGGAGTTTCCCTCTGCCGGAGAGGCTTTATAATTAATTTTCATTTCTCCTATTAAGTAAGGCTATGTCTATTAAGAAAAAATCGATAGGCGAACACGTGTTCGACTTTTTTGCCTCCGTCCGGCTGAGCCTGATCTTGTTGGCCGGGGTGGCGGCTGTGTCTATCCTGGGCACCCTGATACCCCAGGGCGAAGAACCGGAACTGTACGCCCGGTACCTCGGCCCTCGTCTTTTCGACATATTTGAATCCCTGGGCTTTTTTGATATGTACCATGCGCCCTGGTTCTTGTTCATCTTGCTTCTGCTGGCTCTAAATCTAATCGGATGTTCGCTCAAGCGGTTCCCCAAAACGATGGGAATCCTTAAGGCGCCCGTTAGATTGGATGAAGGGGTTTTCAAAAAAGACGAATTCCATTACCAAATCAAACTCGACACGTCATTTGAACGGGTGAAGACTTTTCTGACCGATGTCGTGGCCAGGCGCTATCCCAACCGTCCGGCCCAAGACGACTCTCCGGGCAAACTGATGCTATATGGTGAAAAGGGAGGGTTGTCCCGGTTTGGACCCTATATTATCCATACCAGTGTGTTGCTTATCTTTATCGGAGCCTTTATCGGGACCAGGTGGGGCTTTGAAGGCCGGCTGACCCTATCGGAAGGGGAGCGTTCCGGCCTCATTCATCTGAAACAGACCGATTTGCCGAAGGAGCTGGGTTTTTCCGTGAGGTGTGACAAGTTCTCAGTCAGCTTTTATGAGAACGGGATGCCCAAGGAGTACCGGACCGACCTCTCCGTGATCGAAGGAGGCCGGGTAGTGGAAAAGGCGGCGGTCAGGGTGAATGATCCCTTCACTTATAAGGGGATCACCTTCTATCAATCCAACTATGGCACGATGGGAGATAACATCACCTTGGGGGTGCGCCCGGCGGCCGGCGGTGAGGAAAAAATTATCAAGTTGGATCCCCACATGGAAACCCCGGTCCCCGGTGTGGGTCTGATCAAGCTGGTCAATTTCTATCCCAACCTGATGAAAATGGGCCCGGCTGTAAAGCTGGCGGTGGCTGGAGATGCCGAAGAGCCCGAACCAGTGGTTCTGTTCCAGAAGGCCCCGGACTTCGACAAACGCCGTCAAGCTAAATACATCCTTACTTTAAAGAATTTTACAGAACGGTATTATACCGGCCTGCAGGTCAACAGTGATCCCGGTGTCTGGTTAGTCTGGCTGGGTTGCGGTATAATGGTGGCCGGGTTCCTGATCACCTTCTATGTGTCCCATCGTCGCATCTACGTCCTGGCTCAATCCCAACCGGATGGGACGGTCATCACCTTTTCCGGCCGCGTAAACAGAAACAAGCTGGCTTTTAAAAAAGAGTTGGACAGGCTTTGCCGGACCGTCCAGGCTGACCTTCAGAAGGCGGAATAACAAGCAACTTGATCAAAAGGAGCCTTGATCCTATGGCGTCGTCATATATTTTGAGTGTGGTTACGTTCGCATATCTGACCTGTGCTACGCTTTACCTGTTTAGTCTGGTGTTCAAGAAATCATTTTTGGCTTTGATCGCCACAGTGATTACCTGGGTTACTTTGGGCGGTCATACCTTGGCCATTATTTTGCGCTGGGTAGAATCTTATCAATTAGGTTTCGGCCACGCCCCCTTCTCCAATCTGTATGAGTCATTGGTTTTTTTCGCCTGGACGATTACGCTGGTGTATCTTCTGGTGGAAAAGAAGACCGGTCATCGGGCGATGGGTGTTTTCGTTATTCCGATCTCTTTTCTGGCCATGGCTTATGCCTCTTTTTCCCCCGATATCAGCAGCAAGATAGTTCCGCTCATCCCGGCCTTGAAAAGTAACTGGCTGATCGCTCACGTTATCACCTGTTTCCTGGGTTACGCCGGTTTTGCCACTTCCTGCGGGCTTAGTCTAATGTTTCTGCTCAGGACGAATCATCCAGAGACAGGATCTCAAGACAGCTTCTGGGTTAGGCTCATTCCCCTATCCCAAACGCTGGAAGAGTTGATTTACCAGACTATATTAATAGGATTCTTGTTTCTAACCATAGGTATCGGCACCGGGGCCATCTGGGCGCACACGGCCTGGGGGACCTATTGGTCCTGGGACCCCAAGGAAACCTGGTCATTGATCACCTGGCTCATTTATGCGTTCATTCTGCACGGCCGCATGGCCCGAGGGTGGTCCGGCAAAACCATGGCCATCCTCTCTTTGGTGGGATTCATGGCGGTTTTGTTTACCTACCTGGGGGACAAATATCTGGTTCCAGGATTACATAGTTACGGCGCTAAGTAAACGGTTTCCGGCTGTTCGTTCCCGGCTTCCGGTTTCCGGCGTTAGATATTTGTTACCGTCTCATGTGGTGACGTTTCTCTTGACATTCACCTCCCGTCCTGATAGGAAATAGGGTGTATAGCTAATCTCGCCGGAATGCAGCCTGATCTATCCCAATCGTAGTAACTTATTGATTGATCATACCCAACGTATCGTTGCAGGGGTTACCGGATGGCTCTACCCCGGTCCCGGCCATTATTCTTACGCACAACCAATAACGAGCAACCAGGAACCAGCAACCAGGAACCAGCAACCAGGAACATTTCATCAACATGGAGACGATTAGATGAAACTTGACGAAATTATTATCTCTCGCGCCATTATTGACCGGTATATGAAGAAGCTTTCCGACTACCTGGACGTCGACGTGGCCATCGTTGGGGCCGGCCCGGCCGGCTTAGTGGCGGCCCGCGATCTGGCCCTGGCTGGGCGTAAAGTGGCCCTGTTTGAACGAAAGCTGTCTGTCGGCGGAGGTATGTGGGGCGGCGGCATGATGCTGAACGAAATCGTCATCCAAGATGAAGCCAAACGGATACTGGATGACTATGGCGTTCGGACCGAGCAGTTCGCCCCTGGTTATTACACGGCTGATTCGGTGGAAACGGTTTCCAGCCTGGTGTCCGGGGCCTGCCACGCCGGGGCTAAGATATTTAACCTGATCTCGGCAGAAGACGTGATGGTCCGGGACAACCGGGTAATCGGTCTGGTGATCAACTGGACGGCGGTGGAGATGGCCCATTTACACGTTGACCCTCTGGCCGTCCGGGCCAAATTTGTCATCGATTCCACCGGTCACGACACCGAGGTGATTAAGGTAATTCAGCGGAAAGTAGATGCCAAATTACTCACCTCCACCGGTTCCATAATCGGGGAAAAATCATTGTGGGCTGAAGTGGCCGAGCAATCAACCATGGAAAACACCAAAGAGGCTTTTCCCGGGGTGTATGTCGCCGGCATGGCCGCTAACGCCACCTTTGGGGCATTTCGGATGGGGCCGATTTTCGGCGGGATGCTGTTATCCGGTGAAAAAGTGGCTAAAGAAATTGATAAACGCTTGACTGCCGGCATTTAATCAAGGTATGGTGGCCAGTGTCTACGGTCGGGCCGGGAATGCGGCCACCAAATTCGACAGTCCCAACTATCTCAGCCCCATCAGGGGTTGGGATAATTATGTACACTTGGTTAATCGAAGGGTTAGGCAGTCTTCTCGGACTTCGCCCGATGGCCCGGCTGCGGTGAAACGGAACTTGTAAGGATTATTTATGGAATACGAGCCTGTTATCGGGCTTGAGGTTCATGCCCAAATGTTGACCTCAAGCAAAATATTCTGCGGTTGCTCCACCCAGTTCGGCGCTGAGCCAAATTCCCTGACCTGCCAGGTCTGTCTGGGAATGCCCGGGGTATTGCCCGTCCTCAACAAAAAAGTGGTCGAATACGCCGCCAAAATGGCTTTAGCCACCGGTTGCGCCATTGCGCCTTACAGTCAGTTTGCCCGGAAAAACTATTTCTACCCCGATTTACCCAAGGGATATCAGATCTCTCAATATGAACTGCCGCTGGCCGAGCACGGCCGGGTGGAAATCGACACCGATGCCGGGCCGAAACAAATCGGCATTACCCGCATCCATATGGAAGAAGACGCCGGCAAACTCGTTCATGATGACTATAACCCCAAGAGTTACGTTGACTTCAATCGGACCGGAACGCCCTTGATTGAAATCGTCAGCGAACCGGACATGAGATCATCCGATGAAGCCGCGGCTTACCTGAAGATATTGCGGGATATCCTGGTTTACCTGGAGATATGCGACGGCAACATGCAGGAAGGGAGCTTCCGGTGCGACGCCAATGTCTCGCTCCGGCCGGCCGGGACTGAGCCCTTCGGCACCCGCACCGAGCTTAAGAATATGAATTCCTTTCGTAACGTCCAGCGGGCCATAGAATATGAAATCAGGAGACAACGGGCCTTGCTGGAGGACGGACAGGTGGTCGTTCAGGAAACAAGACTGTGGGACGCGGCCAAGAATGTCACCGTTTCCATGCGGAGCAAGGAAGAATCGCACGATTACCGGTACTTCCCGGACCCTGATCTGGTTCCCATCGTCATAGATGAGGCCTGGATTTCCCGAATCGAACAGACCTTGCCCGAGTTGCCCACCCCCAAGAAGAAGCGTTTCGTGGACAAATACGGAATCCCGGTTTATGACGCCGGGGTGTTGACCTCATCGAAAACACTGGCTGATTACTTTGAGCGCTGCGTGGACCTGTTCCCGGAGGCTAAAACGGTCAGCAACTGGGTTATGAGTGAATTACTCCGCGAACTCAAGAACGACGAGCGGGAGATTGAACAATGCCCCGTCACCCCGGAAAACTTAGCCGAAATGCTGAACATGATCAAGAACGGGGTGATTAGCGGTAAAATTGCCAAAACCGTATTTGAAGAGATGTATCAGACGGGAGACGCCCCCAAATCCATCGTGGCCAAAAAGGGCCTGGCTCAGTTCTCCGATGAAGGACATCTGGCCCAGATGGTGGAGCAGATTATCGCCGAACATCCCAAAGAAGCAGCCGGGTATAAATCCGGCAAAACCAAGCTGTTGGGTTTTTTTGTCGGTGAAGTCATGAAAAAGACCAAGGGACAGGCCAACCCCAGCCTGGTCAATCAGATCATCAAGGAAAAACTGGGATAACGGTCTGGTTGCTTGTTACTGGTCAATGTCATTGACTTAAGGGTAGGGTCATCGGATCCTATTCTAATAAATGGTTAATTCCGATGAAGCCCTGAAAGGGCGCTCTAGGTTAGCCCAGGGCAACGCCCCAATGCTGTTGAATTAAGCGCGTTGGGGTGGCGCCGATCTTGCTGTGCACCATTTGTTTCTTGGTTTCTTTGTCATTCTTGGCTGTGAAGGTCTTG
>JADFXY010000150.1:0-3415 GCA_015233355.1 Deltaproteobacteria bacterium
CGGGGGTGATTGACAAACTGACGGATGGTCCCGGAGATGATTTCCTCGCCGCCGATTTTGAGAAACTGCTTGGGCCGTCCGGCACCCATCCGTTCACCCAGGCCCCCGGCTAGTAACAAAGCATAAACATTCATGTTTCGGACTTCCCATGGCCACCTGTCGAGGGCCGGCCGAATAAATTTTTCCGAATAGGCCCGGCCGCAAGGTTTGACGGGTAGACATGATTAAGGAGGACTGATGTCAATCAGGGGGACTATAACAAAAAAAATTTGAGACCACAATGACGGGTATCAAAAAATGGCAATACAAATTTTTAGTTGCTCGTTGCTTGGTTCTGGTTTCTCGTTGAAGACAACTTGCATCGAGCAAAAAATAACGAGCAACGGGCAACGATCCGGGCATCAATCGTTCAATTTTACTAATGCGTTAATATCAGAAAAAGAAATGACCCCAGGCCGCAACAACCGAGGCGGAATCGTAGTCACATCAACCAGGGTGGATGGTTTCCCGCCCAGGGTAAGACCGGCGTCCACCACCAGATCAATCCGATCACCCAGTGCGGCGGGCAGTGCTTTGGGATCAGCACAAGGCGGGGCTCCGGCCAAATTAGCACTGGTGCCGGTGACGGGTCGGCCCAAAGCGGCAATGATCTGCCGGGCTATGTGGTGTCCCGTCACCCGGACCGCCACCGTCCCGGTCCCGCCGGTGATCAACCTGGAGACTCGCTGACCGGCGCGCAAGACCAGGGTTAACCCGCCCGGCCAGAACCGGTCCATCAAGATTTGAGCCGTTTCGGGAATCTCAGGCACCAGCCCGGCCAACATTCCAGGATGGCTGAGCAACAACAACAACGGCTTGCCCCGGTCCCGGCCTTTGACTTCAAAGACCTTACCCAGGGCGACGTCGTTCTCGGCATCGGCCGCCAATCCGTAGTAAGTCTCGGTGGGCAAGGCCACCAGACCGCCGCGGCGAAGAGTCTCTACCACCCGGGCCACCGCACTCGGGTCGGGCCTGGATGGGTCCAGTTTTACCGTTTGATTTTTCATTCGGCCAGACGGGCTGCGGCTTCTTCTATCTTAAGGGCCTGCTCCAGCCGGTAATTATTCAGCCAACGGTAGTAGTTGGGCGTTTTCACGGCCATAATCCTGACGGCCAGGAGGGCGGCGTTGGCTGCTCCCCAGGAGCCCACCGAAACTGTGGCCACGGGAACGCCGGGCGGCATCTGGACGGTGGATAAGAGTGCATCCAGGCCTTTTAAGGGCGAAGAATCAATCGGGATTCCGATTACGGGCAGATCAGTTTGGGCCGCGATCACCCCAGCCAGGTGGGCAGCGCCTCCAGCCGCGGCAATGATCACTTCCAATCCCCGTTTTCGGGCCGTGGAGGCCAGTTCCGTCACCCGCTCCGGGGTCCTGTGAGCCGAGGCCACGGTAATTTCATACGGGATGCCGAACCGTTGGAATATCTCCATGGCCGGTTTGAGAAGTTTCAGGTCGGACTCGCTTCCCATGTAAATGGCTACTTTGGGGGATGTTTTAGTTTTTATTATGGCCTTTTGGCCGATGTCGCTTCTGAAATAGCATCCCGGCCAGGATATCTTGTGCACAACGTTATAGGCGTCTTCCACCGCGTCGGCGATGCTGCTGTTCAGGGCCGTGACGCCCAGCACCCGGCCGCCGTTAGTCACCACCTGGTTATCCTTCATCGCCGTGCCGGCATGATAAACAAACACGTTGGCGCGTTGCTGCGTGGCGTTCCGTAATCCTTCAATTGGGTGGCCCTTGTCGTATGCCCCAGGGTATCCCTTGGAAGCCATGACCACGCATACGGCTGCCCGCCTGTCCCACTCCACCGCCACCCGGTCCAGGGTCCCGTCACTACAGGCCAGCAAGATGTCCACCAGATCGGACTTAAGCCGGATGAGCAAAGGCTGAGCTTCGGGGTCGCCAAACCTGACATTAAACTCCAGGACATAAGGTTGACCGTCCTGGAACATTAGTCCGGCGTAGAGGACACCTTTGTATGGGGTTCCCGCGGCGGCCATGCCCTGGATAATGGGCCGCATGATCTCGTCCATGATTCGCTGTTCCATGGCCTCATCCACCAGCGGGGCCGGTGAATAGGCGCCCATCCCGCCGGTGTTGGGGCCGCGGTCGCCGTCAAAAACGGCCTTGTGATCTTGGGATGTGGGCATGGGCAAGATATGTTCCCCGTCACTAAAGACCAGGAAAGAGACTTCTTCCCCCTTCAGGCAATCTTCGATGAGCACCCGGTCCCCGGCGGACCCGAATTCCCGCTGGACCATGACGGCATCCAGGGCCGCTGCGGCCTGGTCAAAAGTCGCGGCCACGAAGACGCCCTTTCCGGCAGCCAGACCGTCCGCTTTAACCACAACAGGCAGGGGCTGTGTCTTTAAATAATCCAGTGCGCTCTGATAGTCGCTAAAGTCGCGGTACCCGGCGGTCGGGACGCTGCATTTAACCATCATTTCTTTGGCCAGGATCTTGCTTCCCTCAAGGGCGGCAGCCTGTTGGCTGGGTCCGAATATTTTAAGCCCGTGGGCGGTGAACAGGTCCACGATACCCATGGTCAATGGAGCTTCCGGCCCGACGATCGTCAGGTCAATCTTTTGTTCCAGGGCAAATTGGAGTAAACCGGTCACATCATCAGCCTTGATGGGCACGCACTCGGCCCGTCCATCCATCCCGGGATTGCCGGGGGCTGCATATATTTTGGGCATTCTTTGGCTGCCGGCCAGGGCATGGACCAGAGCATGTTCCCGGCCCCCGCCTCCGACGACTAGAATTTTCATATTTGATTCCTTTAAGGATTGTTCGGCTCTTCCTTTTTTCTCTCGGCTTTAACCAGGGCCAGGTCCAAAATTTGGTCCATGTTATTGACCGGGATGAATTTGATCTGCCGCCGGATATATTGCGGGATCTCTGACAAATCTTTGCTGTTCTTATCAGGCACCAGGACCGTTTTGATCCCGGCCCGCAGGGCGGCCAATGATTTTTCTTTGAGACCACCGATGGGCAGCACCTTGCCCCGCAGGGTGATCTCGCCGGTCATGGCCAGATCTTTATCGCAAGGTGTCTTGGTCAGGGCCGAGATCAGGGCCGTGGCCATGGTCACCCCGGCCGAAGGTCCGTCTTTCGGAATGGCGCCGGCCGGAACGTGGATATGTAAGTCCAGATTTTCATAAAAGTCGGGTTTGAGGTCCAGGGTATGGGCCCGAGATCTGGCATAGCTTAAGGCCGCCTGGGCCGACTCTTTCATGACGTCGCCTAAGTGGCCGGTCAAAATCAATTTACCTTTGCCGGGAACCACGGTGGCTTCAATATGCAAGACCTCACCGCCGACCTCAGTCCAGGCCAGGCCGGTGGCCACGCCGATTTCGTGATGTTCCTGTTCG
>JADFXY010000150.1:3478-10297 GCA_015233355.1 Deltaproteobacteria bacterium
GTCGAGGTTATGACATATGGTCCCTGGCCGCCTTCGGCCACTTTTCGGGCTGCTTTCCGGCAAATGGCGGCAATTTCCCGTTCGATGTTGCGCAGGCCGGCCTCGCGGGTATAGCCGTTAATGGCCTGCAAGATACTCGAGTTGGAAATGGTTAGGATTTTGCTGCTAATGCCGTTTTCTTTGAGCTGCCGCGGAATAAGGTACTTGGTGGTGATAGTCAGCTTCTCCCGGTCGGTGTATCCCGGGATGCTGATAATCTCCATCCGGTCTTTTAGGGCTGACGGGATGGGGTCGATCAAGTTGGCCGTGGTAATGAACATGACTTTGGATAGGTCAAAGGGCAGGTTCAGGTAATGGTCGCTAAAAGCCACGTTTTGTTCCGGATCCAACACTTCGAGTAAGGCCGCGGCCGGATCGCCCCGGAAGTCCATCCCGATTTTGTCCACCTCGTCCAGCATGAAAAGGGGATTGTTCGACCCGACCTGTTTCAAACCTTGGATTATCCGGCCGGGCAGGGCGCCGATGTAGGTACGGCGATGGCCGCGAATCTCCGCCTCATCCCGGACGCCGCCCAAGGAGATGCGGGTGAATTTTCGTCCCAGAGAGCGGGCGATCGACCGGCCCAGGGAGGTCTTCCCGACCCCCGGCGGCCCGACGAAGCACAATATGGGTCCCTTCATGTTCTTATTTAATTTGCGGACACTCAAGTACTCCAAGATTCGTTCTTTAACCTTTTCCAGGTCGTAATGATCTTCGTCGAGAATTTGCTTGGCCCGCTTGACGTCAAGCTTATCCTTCGTCCCTTTGCTCCAGGGCACCTCGACCAGCCAGTCGAGATAGGTGCGGACCATGGATGCTTCGGCCGCGTCGGGGTGCATCTGTTCCAGCCGGCTGAGCTGTTTGAGGGCTTCCTTCTCGGCCTCTTGGGGCATTTTTGATTTGGCGATTTTATCCCTGAGTTCGCCTACTTCCTCGGCTTTTTCGTCGATGTCGCCCAATTCTTTTTTGATTGCCCGGAGTTGCTCCCGGAGGAAGTATTCCCGCTGGGAGCGGCTCATTTCTTCCTTGGCCTCGGATTGGATTTTGGCCTGCATGGTGGATACTTCAAGCTCTTTGCCCAGGAAATCGTTGACCCGCCGGAGCCGTTCCACGGGATCAAGCAGCTCCAGAATCCCTTGGGCTTCTTCTATCTTAAGCCGGAGATTGGAGGCCACCAGGTCGGCTAACCGGCCCGGATCCTCGACGCTATTGAGGATAGCCATAATATCGGGAGACAGAATGCCGCGAATAGACAAGATTTTTTCGCTTTGGTCCCGCACCGTGCGCATCAGGGCTTCCACTTCCAATGGAATCTCGGCCAAATCGGATTCCTTAAGGACGTCTATATGGACCCGGTAAAAAGGTTTTTCCTGGACATAATTCAAGATGCGGCCTTTAGACAGTCCCTGGACCAAGATCTTTAGCCGGCCGTCGGGCAGCTTGAGCATCCTCATGATCATGGCCACCGTCCCAATCTGATAGATCTGATTAGGGGCCGGATTATCTTCAACGGCGTCTCTCTGGCTACTCAAGAAAATCAGCCGATCCCGGCTCAAGGCGTCCTCAACGGCGCTAATGGAAGATTCCCGGCCGACAAACAACGGGAGAATCATATAAGAGAATACGACAACATCGCGCACCGCCAATAGAGGAAGGACCTCGGGGATTACAAAATCGTCTTTCTGGGTACCACCAAGATCCACCGCATCCGACAGTTGCTTGGGATCGTTGGGGCGGGGCTCGTCGCTCATGGTTTTCTCCCTGTGCTACAGTGGTCGTCTGGGGACAAGTTCTACTAGTCTCATTATAACGGCGTATCCTACTGAATTAGTTAGCCGTTCAAGCAGATGCTTTCCAGACTGCTCATATCCGGGTTAAACCCGGTGCCAAGTTCAAGAAGCAGTATAATTTACTTGTGAATATTATATTTCTCAAATCCATTTTCGTCTAGATATTTCGGATACATGGCGTAAGCAGGCTTAATCGCCGGAAGCAGGGCCATGATTTTGGGGATGGGCCCTTTAGCCGTCATCTGGCGGCGGGCCAGGGCGGCCGTTAGATTGACCTTGCCATACCAAAACTTGTGGGCGATTTCAGCCTTCATAAACATTTCCACCGTCGGCTTCTTGGTGTCATCATTGGCTGAGATCTCGACTTTGTCTCCCGAGCAATCCACCGTCAGGGTCAGGTCCGGCTCGGTGTAGTGAAATTTAATAACAAGTTTTGCTTTGATCAGCTTGTCGGCCACTTCCGGAGTGTCTGACAACAACCGGAAGAATCCTCCCAATATTTTTTCCAAGACGTCGGAATTCTCAAAAACAGCCATTTTTCCCTCCTGATTTCCCCGCCCCCGGCTTTTTGAAGTCCGACATGCTGAGGGTCGGTTTGCTTTTTAATAATAACATGTGACACCGGCTCATAATAGTCAAAACGCCTCTTTCAATGACTGTAAAACTTCTTCAAAAACAACCTCCCTGGGGTTATAGATGCAGGTGCCGTCGGACAACGTGGCCGTGGCGATATCGGGGAGGTCTTCTTCCTTGACTCCGACCTGAGACAACCGCACGGGCATACCGGCTACCCCGGCCAGTTCCCGCTGCAACTCAAAAATGGCATCAATGGCTTTTTCGGCCAATTCCCGCCCCGTTAAGCCGGTCCCCTTAATGAAAAAGAGACGGGCCAGGACGCCCAACCGGTCTTCGCATGCGTCAAGGTTGTAGCGCATGGCGTATGGGAGCAAAATATGATTGGCCACGCCGTGCGGGACGCCGCACAGACCACCACAAGAATGGGCCATGCCGTGACCGACGCCGACCATGGAGTGGGAAAAAGCTACCCCGGCCAAATTACCGGCCACCAGCATGTTACCGCGGGCCTTGATGTTTTGCCCGTCCTGACAGGCTCTGACGATATTATCCCGGATCATGACCATCGCCTGCAAGGCCAGCGCATCGGAATAGGGAGAAGCATCTACCCCCAAATAAGCCTCCACCGCATGGGCCATGGCATCCATGCCGGTGGACGCAGTCAGGTAGGGGGGCATGGACAAAGTCACTTCGGGGTCCAAGACAGCCAAATTCGGCACCAGATACCTGTCCACAAAGGCCATTTTGGTCTTCTCTTCTTCGTTCATGATCACGGCCACCAGGGTCACCTCGCTGCCGGTTCCCGCGGTCGTGGGGATAACAATCAATGGATTCAGCGGATGAGGCATGGTGTGGGTCCCGCAAAAGTCGGTCATCAGATCTCCGGCCAGGGACATCTCGGCGTTGACGCCCTTAGCCGTATCAATGACGCTGCCGCCACCGATGGCCAGGATGGAGTCGGCCTTAAGTTCAGCCCCCAGCGCCGACCCTTGCTTGACGGTTTTAAGACCGGAGTTGGCAGGGACATCGCTGAACACACCCACCACCCGGGCCCCGGTCCGGTTGATTCCATCAATGGTGGCTTGATAGAAATCCATTTGTTGGACGTGACTATCGGTGATCACAAAGATGCGTCGAGCCTTCAAATCATTCAGCTCAGCTTCCAAGTCCCTGGCCAGGCCCGGCCCATAGACTATTTTTGTGGGGGCATGAAACTGAAAAAAATCCGTTAATTGCATTTTGTGACTCCCGTGTGACGCACCAGGTCATCATATGCCCGCCGCCGTTGGTCTGTCAAGGCGAAAGGGGGATATCTACGGGTAGAACTCATTGCAAGCCATCAGTGATCAGCTCAGCACTCAGCTTAGGGAGTGGAAACCGAAAGTTAGTCACCCCGGCCTCACCGCCCAATGCTGCTGAATTAAAAGTGCGACGTTAAGATTTCTCGCTTCGCTCGAAATGACAGAGCGGTTGACCATTTGAAATGAGAACATAAATTTGTCATTCCGAACGAAGGTGAGGAATCTTATCTGTTCCGATCTATTCCGAAGATGGTCAGGCGTGCTTCAGTTCAACAGTATTGGCCCCATTCCCTCGGCTGAAAAAAATCTACAACATATTGTTTTAAGCTGAAAGCCGGCCGTTGTGGCCGGATCGCTTACAACCTATTTGGCGTTAATCACTACCGGAATGGTAATTTTCGGCATGGTGGCCGAGTTGGTGGAGATGACAATGTCTTTCTTTGTTTCTCCCGGCTTCAGGTTCTCGATCTTGGGCAGCAGCTCCAGGGAATATTTCTTTTCTTTTTCCACTTCCTTGAGGGCGGCTTCAAACAGATTTTTATCGAATTCATAGCCGGTGATTTTTAGGCCGTCACCGGTTGTCTTAGAGATAAAGATTGTTCTCTTGAGTTCATTCTTTTTGCCGGCCATTAGTTTCAGATCGAGCAGACCGTAATTGATGATGGCCGGGAAGAACTCTATTTCACCTTTGATGTCCAGGGTGACCCGGACTCGGATATCTTTTTTCTTAGGATTGTCCGTCTTAATGTCAACATATCCGGTATAACGGCCGATCTGATCAGTTTTTGAAGAAACGCTCAGTTTATATTCATGATCGGGTTTAACCGTATCTATCTTGTACGTAATCTTGTCGGGTATGGTCGATGTATCAGACTCTATTTTGAAAGAAACGCCTTCTTCTGCGCTTATAGTCACCTCTTTGGGCTGGATATTTTTTGGACTTCCAACCAGGTAAACCCATTCATTCGGCTGCACCAGGATATAGTTCTTGACATGCCCTTCCAGAGTCAAGACGGCAGTCTGATTGGTGGGATCGTTGGAGGTAACGGTCGCTGTTTTCTTTACCTCTTTTTTCATGCCTTTAGTATTGACAGTCAGGTCTATGGTGCCGCTCCCCCCGGGAGCGATCGTCCGGTCAAACCGGGCGACGGTGCAGCCTCAGGAGGGGCTGACTTTTTCAATCTTCAATTCGCCCTTGCCGGTATTCTTGACGGTAAAGGCTTTGGTTACAGTGGCCCCTTCGTCTACCGTTCCGAAGTCTATATGGTTGGTTTCAAAAGTCATTTTGGGCGCCTCACCGGGTGTATCCGTTTTTACTTGACCGGCGGGCGGGGTATTCTTCGGCGGGCTGGGAGGCGTGACCTCTTTTTGTGGCCCAGGGGCGGGTCCCTGCTTCGGGGAAGTTGATGGTTGTCCCTGAGCACCCGCCATCGTCGGCACTATGATCAATGTGATCACGCAGATGAGTCCCAGGAGCGACAGACGGCTCTTGACGAACAAACCTTTCATCTAATTTCTCCTTAAATTTAAGTTAAAGTTAATTATCTTGAGCCTGTTTTTTGAGCTTGCTATTTCCAGCCAGGCTGCAGTATTATTTTCTTGTTGCCGGCTCCTTTCGGAAGTCATATTTTAAGAGTCCAAGGGCCGCCGAATCAATCTAAAGCCAAACTATGCATATACCGCCTTTTCTTTTCTCAGTCAACACCGTTTTGCCTGGAGGCCGGGTTGAGAGGGTCGGTTGTAAGCTGAACAGACAACTAAAACCGGCTCTTCCCGGTTAACCCGACCCGGAGCGCTCGGCCGAATTTGACGAAATTTTAATCAAGAATTACGGAGTTTGGATTCACGACTTGTTGGAGTTAACACCTGACTTTCTTGCCGGGATGTTTTCTTCCTGACCCGATGGGAGTAGGAATTGGACGTTTATTCTGATTTTTTAATCATTGGCAGTGGGATTGCCGGTTTGAGTTGTGCCCTCAGGCTGGCCCACCATGGTAAAGTATCCATTATTACCAAAAAGAGCAAGCTCGATGCCAGCACCAATTTTGCGCAGGGAGGCATTGCCGCAGTCTTGGGCTTAAATGACTCCTTTGATCTGCATGTCAAAGACACCCTTGAAGCGGGGGATGGACTATGCCACGAAGACGTGGTCAAGATGGTCGTAGAACGAGGACCGAGATTAATTAATGAGTTGACCTCATTAGGAGTGGGTTTCAAAACAGCCGCCGACACGGGTTTTTTTGACCTGGGCCGCGAGGGTGGCCATTCTCGCAATAGGATTGTCCACGCCCTGGACGTGACCGGCCGCGAGGTGGAAAAAAATCTGATCAACCGGGCCGAAGAATCCCCCAACATCACGTTTTATGAAGATCATATGGCGGTGGATCTACTGACCCGCTCAAGGATTTTTCGCCGGGGTGCTGTTACCACCGAATCCGAGGATACCTGCTGGGGAGCCTATGTGTTGGATGTGAACCACGGCCGCGTGGACACTTTTGTGGCCAGGTTCACCATCATCTGCACCGGGGGCGCTGGAAAAGTTTATTTGTATACCAGCAATCCGGACATTGCCGGAGGTGACGGCATGGCCATCGGTTTCCGGGCCGGCGTCAAGGTGGCCAACATGGAGTTCGTCCAATTTCATCCCACTTGCCTGTTTCACCCCCATGCTAAGAATTTTTTGATATCCGAGGCCGTCCGGGGGGAAGGCGGTCGCTTAATGGACGCTAAGGGCCGCTATTTCATGGAAAAATACCATCCCCGTAAGGACCTGGCCGCCAGAGACATTGTGGCCCGGGCCATCGACCGGGAACTAAAGAAGAGCGGCGCCGATTGTGTTTATCTGGACATCACCCATCGCGACGCCGATTATCTTCGATCCCGGTTTCCCAACATCTACCAGACCTGCCTGTCCTATGGCATCGACATCACAAAAGATCCTATCCCGGTCGTGCCCGCGGCCCATTATATGTGCGGCGGATTGGTCGCAGACCTGCGCGCCCGGACAAACGTCAACCGTCTTTACGCCGTAGGAGAGGCCGCCTGCACCGGGCTTCACGGGGCCAACCGCCTGGCCAGCAATTCTCTGCTTGAGGCCCTGGTCTTTGCCGAGG
>JADFXY010000151.1:0-10238 GCA_015233355.1 Deltaproteobacteria bacterium
TCGCCACCCCTACCCCCCGCATTTCATCTGGGGTAGCTTAGTGCGCCCTTTCAGGGCTTCATCGGAATTAACCA
Source organism: Deltaproteobacteria bacterium (assembly GCA_015233355.1). GTDB lineage: Bacteria > Desulfobacterota > JADFXK01 > JADFXK01 > JADFXK01 > JADFXK01. The sequence continues at coordinate 75 of JADFXY010000151.1, forward strand.
TTTATTAGAATAGGATCCGATGACCCTACCCTTAAGTCAATGACATTGGGTTGCTCGGTGCTGGTTGCTCGGTGTTAGGATAACCTCCAACAAGTTAACGAGTAACTACGTTAGCCCGAAGTTGCCGTTTTTAGGGCACCTGTTGCCGGCTAATCGCTGAAGACAACGTGCAACGTGTAACCGGTAACGTGCAACCTGCAACGGAAAACAAGCAACAAGTAATAAACAACGAGTAACAAGCAGGAAATAAATTGAGGTGGAGAGAAACCGGTCGGTTGGAGTTGGGCCAGACCGCGGTGACGGTCAAACCCGAAGGGCAAGCGCCTCAAAAGAGGGCGAGGGATTCCAAGACAAACGAGACCGGTCCGCACCACGAAATTTAGTCCGCCGGTATCATGCCTTTCTTTGGATAGTTGTGCTTATTTTCCAGGTGCTTGCCCTTGACGGGGTCCGGTACCGTCTGGCCGGCTATTACCGGAATCAGGGCCGGTATTCGGACGCGGAGAAATGGTACCAGAAAATAATCCGTAAAAACGGTAATATTGAAAGAAGTGAAGACTTCTATAGAAATTATCTGGAATGGCAGAAGTCTCTCCTGGTTTTGGCGGAAGACAACCTGAAACAAGGTCAAGTTACCCAGGCCGAGAAAGATTTTCGGAAAGTTACGAATCTATACCAACAGGCTGTTTACACGGCGAAGTTCATTACTCCACCGGCAAAACAGACAGTAGCCGACCTGGCCGGGGCGGCCGGGACCGCTTACGCGAAGCTCAGTCATCTGTCTCAGAAACAAAACGACCAGGCCGGCGCTTTTCAACTCTGTTTAGACGGGGCAAAGATTGATCCGCACCCAGATTTTACCCGGTTGGCCGAGTTGGCGGTTCGGAATAACCGGGTTGACCAGGCGGTGGAATTGTTCATTGAAAAAAAGGTGACCCAACTCAACCTGGGGGATGAACCGGTCGCTTTGGCCATCGCCAGGGCGGCCTGGCAAATGTGGTCATTCCCTTTGTCTCTCAGCTTGTTCACGGAACTGGCCGGAAAGCATCCCGAAAAGATGGCCTATGCCTACGAGTTAGGTTTGATGCAGCTCAAAGGTGGTATGCCCGCAGAAGCGTTCCAGTCGCTGATCAGGTTCGGCAAAGCAGCCGGAGACCCCGAGGTCAAGATTCAAACCGGTTGGCCCGACGACTTTTTAGGCCAGGTGGCTTTGAATAATTTCCGCAATTATGAATCTATCGATTTGTTTCAACGAGCCATAGAAAAAGACCCCTACCGGGTGGAGAGCTATCTCGGCCTGGCTCACGCCTATTCGAGTCTCGGCCGAAAAGAGGAGGCCCTGGCAACTTATGAACGGCTCTACCGGCTCGCCCCGCCTTTCCCGATGAATTGGAAGATGCCCTCGGGGGTGACTTTGACCGGGTATTCGTATGAACCGGCCGAATTCCGACTGGGTGGTTATTTTCGGATAGTGTTTTTTTATCACCTGGACCGACCCGAAGGCTCCCGGCAGACTCCCAAGATCCTGAGTGAATCGAACGGCGTGCAAAAGGTGTTTTTGGAAGACCGGGGTATATTGGTCACCATGTTGCCGAATTTAATTTTTAATCCCGAAGTTGACCTCGACCCGCCGGGGCCGGGGCCGGCCTCGGGATGGTGGCGGACCATTTTTGACGATCCAGCGTCAGAGAAAATTCGACTGAGTCCCGGAACCGGCCAAAACCGGATTCAACTAAATAACGCCCAAACCGCCCTGGTCTCCTGCTTAGGTGGCAAGGTAACGGTATCACCACAGGATGTGTTATTGCTGGCTTTGGATGTAGATAGCCGGAGTCCCGAGTACGGGGCCCGGGTGGGAGCCCGCTTCTTAAACTACCGGGGCATAGAAATACATTCGGACTGGCTGATTAAAGACATCAAGCCGGGTGGGGACCCCCAGGTCCGGACTTGCTTTACCCTGCCTCCTCAGACGACCCAACTGCAATTGGTCTTGGCCAATCTATCTTTTGGGCAGCCGGCTTCATTTGGTCACATGATGTTGATCAAGTTGCCCGATCCTCTGACGCCTGGCGGTAAGTCATGAAGGTCTTGAACGGGTGACACTTTTTATAAAAGAATAACTGCAGGAAATGATCAGGAAATAGATCGAATGGAAATTTTAGATAGAAATAACAGGCCAAGACACCTGTGAGTCCACTATATTCCTTTTTGCCGACTGCAGTTAGCTGTTCCGTCTATCTATATAGCGCCCGTTGGGCCGGGTCTGGGACGGTAAAATTTTTCGATGTCGATTGGACCCCAAGCTTAAACAAACGAAACAGCAGAATGCAAGGGGCAAGGCTATGGAAGACGGAAACAAAGACAGCCCGGTAGCCGCCTATCAGATCTCCAAGTCTTATGGGCTTGGTCTTCCCCTGATCAAGGTAGGGTTGATCACTTTCTTTTGCACTACCGCCTATCAGCTTATAAAGCGGATAGTTGCCCCGGATATGACGTTATGGCAGTCAAACGTCGTCACCATAGTCTTTGGGACCATAATTGCCGTTGTCGCGGCCTACCACGTTATTACCCGGTATCGGATATTATACACCCAGGCGGTGGAGGAGATTGTCGAGCGGAAACGGATCGAGACAGAGCGGGAAAAGCTGATTGCCGAACTTCAGGACTCCTTAAATAGAGTCAAACAACTTAGCGGCATGCTTCCGATCTGTGCTAGCTGCAAAAAAATACGAGACGACAAAGGATACTGGAACCAGATAGAGGCTTATATCCGAGACCGTTCTGAGGCAAATTTTTCACATGGGATATGCCCGGAATGCGCCCAAAAGCTTTATCCGCGTTCGAAAACCGGTAAAACCAAAACCGATGATCGAGGTGAGCCGCAACTCGCCGGATGATTGCCCTCTGCCGGAAACGCGTGCGGAAGGAAATTTGATCTCGACCGAGTGCCGGGTCATATTAAAAGGAGAAGACGATTGAGTAAAGTAGCCTTGATTACAGGTGTCACCGGCCAGGACGGAGCCTATCTTTCCGCGTTTTTGTTAGACCAAGGATACACTGTTCACGGCATCAAGCGGCGTTGCTCGGTGTCTAATACGGAACGAGTTGATCATATTCATCGGAGTGACCACGGTATTGCAAAGCGTTTTCAGTTACACCACGGCGAGTTGACCGACTCTCTCGGTCTGGCCAGACTCATCGAATTAATCCGGCCTGATGAGATTTATAACCTGGCCGCCCAAAGTCATGTGGCGGTAAGTTTCGAGTCTCCGGAATACACTGCCAACGCCGATGCCTTGGGCACACTGCGGCTGCTGGAGGCCGTTCGCATTCTCGGATTGACGGAGAAGACGCGTTTTTACCAGGCATCGACCAGTGAGCTTTACGGCAAAGTCCAAACTGTGCCGCAAGATGAAAAAACGCCGTTCTATCCGCGCAGCCCCTATGCCGTGGCCAAGTTATACGGATATTGGATTACGGTTAACTACCGGGAAGCCTACGGCATGTTTGCCTGCAATGGAATCTTGTTCAACCATGAATCGCCGATTCGGGGTGAAACCTTTGTCACCAGGAAAATTACCCGGGGTATTGCCCGGGCCTTAATGGGCATTCAAGATACTATTTACCTGGGCAATATGGAGGCGAAGCGGGACTGGGGTCATGCCCGCGACTACGTGGAGGCTCAATGGCTGATGCTGCAACAAGACCATCCGGAAGATTACGTTATTGCCTCCGGAGAGCAACACTCTGTCCGCGATTTTTGTCGGGCGGCCTGCGAAGCTGTCGGCATGACAATTGATTGGAAAGGCCATGGATTATCTGAGGAGGGGATCGTGGACTCTTTCGACCGGGCGGCCTTTGAGGAAAAATATGAGTTTAATCCATTGGTCCGGCCGGGAGATAAGTTGTTCGGGGTTGACCCCGGATTCTTCCGGCCCACTGAGGTGGAATCTCTACTGGGTAATTATTCCAAGGCCCGAGAGCAACTGGGCTGGGCGCCGCGGACCTCTTTTCCTGAGCTGGTTAGAGAAATGATGGAAGGTGATATAAAGGAGACCGGCCGGGAGATGGTCTGCAAGTCTCAGGGGCTAAGGTACAAGCTGGAGTGCGAATAGACAGCGTAGACTTGACTCGTAATCTCGTGGATTGGGGCTCGTGGAAGGGCTGGTGGATTGGGGACGGACGCCTTTGATTGATCGTGGCTTGGTTGAGAGGTTGTCCGCCACTGGATTGAATTTGGATTTAATTCAGCTTGGGAGCGGTCCTGCAACCGCCTGCAACCGATGGGTAACCCGCTGGGTACGAGATACCCGGCCGCCTAATTGATCACCCAGACAGCCAAATCATCAGCCATCTGAATCACCTTATGGCTGACTCGGCCGAACGGAAATTCGGCCACCCGAGATACTCCCTTTCGGCCCAGCACCACCGTCCCATAGCCGCCCTGACGAGCCTCACGGATAATGGCTCCAGAGCGGCTTGGTTCTCCGGTGATGATTTTGGCCAAGATGTCTTCAAGACGGCCTCCCCTGTCTATTAGAGCCTTAACACCATGCTGCAGCAGGGGAACCATGGCCGCTGCGGCCTGTTTCGCCTGTTCGCCGGCCAGGCTGGTTAATTCTTTGGCGTCATCATTTAGAAAGCCGCGAGCCGTATCTGGAAAGGTCATCCGGAAATCCCTGATAACGTGGAAGAGAAGCAGTTCCGGCAAAGACTCCTCGAACACCTTACCCACATAATCGACCAGCCTGCCGGCTGATTCAGAAGCGTCCATGGCGGCCAGCAGCTTGCCCGGATCAGGGGAGCCGCCGACTACCCACAAGGCCACATCAGTCAAACAATCCAACAGCTTGTTCGCAACACTACCAAACACCAGATCGGGCAACCGACTTGCACCCCGGCGCCCCAACACCAGGGCCTGATATCCCTGCCGGGCTTCTTTGATGATGTCTCGAGCCACACCCGCCTGTCGTTTTCTTACCAGAGTCGTTACCAAATCATCTTGATGGCCCAATACATGGAGTTCCTGCCTGGTGTTGTCCAAAAAATCATCAATTACGCGGCGCTGCGGGGCAGTCAGGGACTCAACCCAGATTTCATCTTGACCGGGCCGGGGGTCCTGCTCCGTGTCCCAAAAACTTTCCGGTATCTCGTGGGCAATGTGCAGCAGAGTAAATCCGGCCCGTCCCGGCGGGATGATCCGCCCCACATACCGGACAACTTCAAATGATTGATCTGAACCATCTACCGCAATTAGGATGTTGGTTTGTGCCTGTGGTATCATGTCTGTCCTAAGTCCTGGTCGTATTGACCAGGGGGCCGGGTTAATTCAATATTCATTTGTGGCCGACTCCGGCCGTTAGGTAGTCGCAGATTGACGTCCCCATGCCCCGGCCTTCGGCTGAAGGCTCTGGTCACCACGTCCCGTAGAGGACTTACACCTGAAAGAATCACGTCATACCCGGCCACAAATAAAGGGCCTCAGCTTTCAAGGCTAATTTTTTTATTATACATCGTATCACCCGGCGGGTCAATTTATTTTGGAACACCTTGATCCTGCATGCTTATGCCAAATGGGGCGAGGGGTGTCCGGACAAATTGTTGGGGGACTGGGTCATGGCCCTGTGGGACCCCAGGCGGCGCAGCCTGTTCCTGGCCCGAGGCCATTTTGGTCAGACCGGCCTTTACTACTATCGGGATGCCGACCATCTGGCCTTCGCCACCTCGCTGCGGGGATTGTTTGCTCTGCCGTTTGTCCCCCGCCGGATGAATAGACGAATGTTCGTCAGCTTTATGACGGTGTGGTTCAACGTAACAAACAAGATGGAAACGGCCTACCGGGACATACTGAAACTGCCCGGCCCACGCCCTGACCGTGACAGGAGATGGACCTCGGCTCCAGCGGTACTGGCGCATGGAAGATACGCCGGAAGTTCGTTTCCGGTCGGACCAGGAATATCTGGAAGCCTTTCTCGATAGCTACACCGAGGCTGTCCGCTGCCGGTTGGCCGGTGGCCGTAACCTTGAGCGGAGGGCCGGAGTCCAGCTCCATCGGCCTGCTCTGGCTTGAATTCGGGGCCGCTTTCGGCCTTGAAGTGAGCGATCCCACGGCAGACAAACGGGTGCTGACCTTTTGCCTGGGGTTGCCTGAAGACCAGTTCTTGCGTCACGGGGAAGACCGCCGGCTCATTCGCCGGGCCATGGCGGACGTCCTCCCCCCTGAAGTGGTCTGGAACACCCGGCGCGGCAAACAAGCGGCCGACCTCCCGCATCGGATGCGCGTTAGCCTTGGGGAAATCGAGGAAACAGTGGCCACCTTGCAGCGAAGTCACCTGGCCCGCTTTTACCTGGACATGCCGCGTCTACGGTCGAATCTGGCCCGCTTGCGCCGTAACCCCACCGGGGTGAGTCCGGACGCGGCCGGCCTAATGTTGAGAGTATTGGGCGCCGGGCTTTTTCTGCTGCAAATTGATGATAAGCATGAGAACGCTTTTTCTATTTAAATTAAAGACGGAATCAGGGCTGAAGTCCATCGCCAAGGGAATGAATTATTCTACGGTTCGGGCCATATGCGGACCATAGCCTCGTCATCGGCCATCTTCTTCAATCTGCCCGAAGGTGGACATATCATCGCTGGGAGACGGTTATTTCTGTTCCGGCACCGGAAAATAGACCCTGAATATTGCGCCCCGACCAAGCCGGCTTTCAACGGTGACCGCCCCGTCGTAGGCTCTCACCAGCCCGAGGACGACGGGCAGTCCCAAGCCGCGGCCTGTAAATCTGGTCGTAAAGAACGGGTCAAAGATTCTCTCGATGGTTTCTGCATCCAGACCGGGACCGGTATCTCTGACCGAAAGACAGGCGTACCTTCTCTCCTTCAGTTTCCAGTCCATGGGGAAAAATTTCAATTTATGGATATCCCCTGCGGTCACCACTTTTACGGCCACCGTGATACGGCCTTCTGCTTGTCCGATAGCCTCCACGGCGTTGGAAATCAGATTGGTCAAGATTTGCTTTATGTGCGCGTCATCCGCCTGGATGACCGGTCCCTGGGAGGGAAACTCGGTTCTTAATTGTACATTCGCCGGTATGGATGAGCAGATAAAACCTTGAGCTTCCTCCACAGCCTTAGTAATATCCAACGGTTTTTTCTTCCCGATGGTTTGACCGAGGTAGGTGAGCATGAACCGGCTGATTTCGGCCGCCTTTCCGGCCGCCTTCATAGCCTGGGCAACGCATGTGCGAGATTCCGACTCCTGAGACAATTCATACATGGCCAGCTCCAGGTTGCCGATTACAACGCCCAATATATTGTTGAAATTATGCGCAACAGCGCCGGCCATCCGGCCCAGACTTTCAGCTTTCTTGGCCTGCTGCAGGCGATGTTCCAGTTCTATCCTGTCAGCCTCCGCACGTTTTTCGTCGGTAATGTCTTGCAGTGTCCCTGTCCAGACGATGCCGCCATTCTCCAATATCTTGGGCACTGACTCGATGTGGATGAACCTGACTTGACCTTTGATGACGAATCTGCCTTCCCACAGAAACGGTTCCGCTGTTTTCCTGGCCGCTTCATTGGCCTCGACGAAATGTTGCATATCTTCAGGATGAACCAGGGCAAAGGCTGTTTTTGAGTCTTCCAATGCGTCTTCGGACTTAAGGCCTATAATTTCGCAAAAACGAGGACTTACGTAATCGAATGCCATATGGCCTTCGGGCGTGATTCTGAATTTATAGATGCCGACCGGGACCCGGGCCACCATTTCGTCGTAGGCCCGTTTACTCTCTTGCAATGCCGTTTCCGCCTGCTGCCGGTCCGTGATGTCGTGGATAATCGAATAGAGCAGGGTCCGTCCCTTTATGTCGATCGGTCCGGAGTAGACCTCCACGTCGCGTATTTCACCCGTGGCCACCCGGTGGCGAAAAATGAAGTAGTTTTTCTGCTCCGTTCCGGCCAGTTTTATTTTTGCCAGGACTTGTTCTCGGGGAAGCATGTTGATATCCGTAATCTGCATCGTTTGGAATTGATCTCTGGTGTAACCGTAGAAATTACAGGCAGCCGGATTGGCGTCCACGATCAGCCCCGTTCCCGGCTCGATCAGCAACTTGACGGCCCGGTTATTTTCAAACATGCTCCGGTAAAGCTCTTCACTCGTGCGTAACTCTTCCTCAATTCGTTTGCGCTCCGTAACATCACGAATAGACTCTATCGCGCCGGTCACGTTGCCCAGTCTGTCCCGCAACACGGAACTCGTTGCCGACAGGTAAGCCCCTTTGCCCTGGAATGCCTGCGGAACAAAGGCTTCACCCAAGAAGCTGTCGCCTTCTCTATGGATGAGATCGTACTCCTCTGGTTTAAATTCAGGATCTGAAGCCATGGACAAAGCAATGTCGATCAGTAAGGGCTTTCGGTCGCCATAGAAGGGAAGGGCGTATTCATGCTCTCCCTTTTGGAGCATATCGGACTTCAAAACCCCGGTCATCTTTTCAATGGCCCTGTTCCAATGGGTGATCTGTCCCTTGGTGTCGATCACAAAGGTGGCATCAGGAAAAGACTCGATTATCTCGTCAAGGCGCCGGTGAGCTTCCCGTAAGGCCTCTTCCGCCTTTTGGCGATGGCTGATGTCGCGAGTTAAAGCGAATACCACTTTCCTTCCCTGATAGGTATAAGGGCCTCCCACAATTTCCACAGCAAAGACGGTTCCGTCTTTTTTCTTGTGAAATCTTATTGGAATGTAGATGGTTCCCGCAGAGAGAGTCTGTCGGATGGTGCTATCCGATTCCTGATGTTGCACCGTGATGTCTTGAATGGTCATTCCGCCCATGAGCTCATCCCGGCTGTACCCGTAGAGCTTCACATAGGCGTCGTTGACATCCAGAAATTTTAAAGTCTCCAAATCGAAAATGCAGACGGCATAGAGTTCATTATGAAAAAGGACCCGGTACTTTTCCTCGCTCTCCCGCAAGGCTGCCTCGGCCTGTCTGCGCTCGGTCAGGTCGCGGGCTGAGGCATAGAGATATGGACGGCCCTGCAGCAGCACCCCAACTCCGCTGACTTCGACGTTGCGAATTTGTCCACCCTTTCTTCGATGCCGTGTCTCGAACACGGCCTTGACGGTGATCAATTCGCGAATCCTTTCTACAAGTTCCCCCCGAGACCATTGCACGTCCCAGTCGGCTACGTTGAGTTGCAGTATTTCTTCACGCGTATAGCCGAGCATGTTGCAGAACGCATCGTTGGCCTCAACAACGTTGCCTTGCTCGTCAAGGACGTGAATTCCGTCACCGGCATTTTGGAGAAGAGTTTGATTACGTATCGCCAATGCCGCGACGGATTCTTCCGCCTGCTTGCGCTCTTTGACTTCTTCTTGCAGTTGCCCATTGGCGGCTTCAAGCAAGGCAGTCCGCTCCGACACACGTTGTTCAAGGTATTCATTGAGTTGCAACTGGTCGCGAAACATTCCCTTGAGGGCCTGGGCCATTTGCCGAAAGTTGTATATCAAGTCATCCAGTTCGGCGATTCTGCTGACGGGCCAATCCCGGTCTGAATCCTCAATGGCGAGCTGGTGGGGCAGCCGCCCGGTGGCCGCCTGGAGCCTCTGAAGGGGGGAAATTAAGCGCCCGCTAAGAAGATTGGAAATGACGACAATTGTAATAATTAAAAGAAATAGGATCAGAAATCTATTTATCGTCATGTCGTTAAGATTATTCAGCAGCAGAAGGGGCGAGGCTTCGACGCGGACATTCCAGCCAATGCCGGACCCAATCTCGATTTCCGTCACCAACAACGATTTCCGCCAACGTTGCATAATGCTGGTCCCAACCTTAGGTTCTGGGACCCAGTGCCGAACATTGGCTGTAAATTGGTATTCCAATCCACCCCTGGGCGGAGAAAAACGATCCATTATTTTTAGATCGCGTCTGGTGCTAACGATAATCCTTTTGTTAAAATCAAGCAGCGTGATGTCAAAACCATTCTTAACCACAATAGAGGATAAGACATTCTTTATCTGCTCCTCGTCTAGAATACCGACACAAAAACCCTTGTATTCCCCTGAAGATATTAAGGGAGCGAAAAAAGGAACCATGGGTCTGGGGGTGCCGACCCTGCCCATGACTATTTCTCCGATCATAGGCTTTTTACTTGTTTTGATCTGGCGAATATAT
>JADFXY010000152.1:0-10213 GCA_015233355.1 Deltaproteobacteria bacterium
TCTGATCTTTAATTCCCGAGCTAGGAGTTGAATGGTGTCGGCAGGTTCGAAGTGGGGTGCCCGGCCAGGCTTTGTTTTATCATCATTTTTGATCAATATTTTTGGTCAATAATTGACCCTTAACCTCGTCGCCCAGGTCTGGTTTCAGATCCGGAACACCAAGAGCCGTTTTCGCATCATTACCCCTATGACCATGTGGTTATTTGGGCCGGTCATCTTGTCCCCTTCACTCGAGTTTCTTCGCCCCATCCTGCTGCCTATGCCCCGTATCGCTCTTGTGTCCATGCCCTGGCCAAAGCTCAACCGGCCGTCCATGCAACTGGGTTGCTTGAAATCATTCCTGTCTCATCATCTGCCTCAAATTCAAGTGGATGTTTACCATTTCTATGCCCATCTGGCTGATTTGATGGGGTTTTCTGGATACGAAGAAATATCCAAGGCCTCATTTATTCCGGAAGCCGTTTTCTCGGCCCTGCTCTATCCAGACCGATTAGATGAACTCAACAAGATGGTCCACCGGGAAAAAAAACTCAGGCACATATCCTTTCCAGACAAACTCGAACCCTGGTTGCCCCAAATAGAAGCACTTTATGACCGGCTGTTCGATGAAGCCGATTTCTCCTCTTGTGTCCTGGTCGGGTTTTCCGTGGCCTTGTTCCAGTTGTGTTCGACGCTTTACGCCGTGAAAAAGATCAAGTCCCGGCATCCGAATCTGCCGATTGTCCTGGGCGGCCCGGCCGTAGCCGGAAGTATGGGCGTAAGTTTGCTTCGGCTGTTTCGGGAGATTGACTACCTGGTGCCGGGGGAGGGTGAGTTGCCTTTGTCTGCCCTGGCCAGGTTCCTGACTGGTCAACATGATGAAACTGATTTAGCGCCTCTCGGGGTTATTCTTTCCCGCAAGCCTCTGGTGGAAAAAGGGGAGTCCGTCTCCTCGCCGCGTCCGTGTTTTGCCCAGGTGCCGGATTTGAATGATCTGCCGATTCCGGATTTCAGCGATTATTTTAAGACCGTCAGCCAACTCCCCTATCTCGGAAACTTGATTCCCACCTTGCCCATAGAGTCCTCCCGTGGCTGTTACTGGGAAGCGGCTCCTAATGGGGGATGCCGGTTTTGCAACTTAAACCTGCAGTGGCAGGGCTTCCGCCAAAAGTCGGCCGAGAAGGTGATATCCGAACTGGACCACCAGGCCCGAACCTATGGCACTCTAAATTTTGCCTTTGTGGACAATGCCGTGGCCCCGGCCCAAATCCGGCCCATTTTTGACGGGATTCATGATTTAGGCAAAGATTTCCGTTTATTTATGGAAGTTCGGGCTTCTTTGTCTTGGGACAGGCTTTTCTCCATGCGCCGGGCCGGGGTGGTCCATATCCAGGCCGGGATTGAGGCCCTGTCCAGCCGGGTTTTGAAGCTGATGAACAAGGGCGTCCGAACCATCCAGAATCTGGAGTTAATGAGGAATTGTGCCGAGCTGGGAATTATCAACCAGGCCAACCTGATCCTGGAATTTCCGGGCACTGGTCTGGAGGAAGTTCAGGAGACGCTGACCAACCTCGAGTATGCCAGGTATTATTATCCGTTGGAGGCAGTCACCTTCTGGTTGGGAGAGGATAGTTTTATGGCCCGGAATCCGGATCAATTCGGCATCTCCCGGATCCGCAACGACGACCGGGCCAGAGCCCTGTTTCCGCTAGCGGTGTTCGACCGGATGATTTTGATGCAGCGTAGCTTTGACGGTAGAAGGTCCCAACGCGCTATATGGAAACCGGTGAGGGAGGCCCTCCAGCGCTGGCGAAAGGACTACCCGGCCCTGGTGGCCGGCCCCGGCGCAGACCCGCCTTTTCACTACGTGGATGGGAAGGACTTCTTGATCATCAGAAGAAAAAGGAGGAAGACCTTTGATTCGTTCAGGCTAAGAGGCGCTTCCCGGGAAATATACCTTTACTGCACCCAAATTCAGCATTACAATAGCCTTGCTGAACGATTTAAGAACATCGCCCCGGATAGAATCACCGCCTTTTTGGCCGACATGACAGCCAAGAAACTGATGTTTCAAGAGGACAATCTGTATCTCAGTCTGGCCGTCGGGGTGGATGCCTTATCCCGAGGTCGTGAACCCGGCACCGTTGAATTAAGGTAATGACGTTAAGATTTCTCGCTTCGCTCGAAATGACATGGAGGGGGAGCATATGAAATGACGAGGTAAATTTGTCATTCTGAGCGAAGCGAGGAATGTCATCACATCCGAAAGTAGTCAGGCCGTGTCTTAATTCAATAAGATTGGGTAGTGAACCCGGTCTGGAGGGTGAGCGTAACTGATTGACAACCGAGTACCGGTTTGACCATTCATCAAGATAATGAAGGAGGATCGATGACTTTTCAATGTGAAATGCCGGATCATTTTTCCGGCGACGAAGAACTGTTGGCCGTCCTGCGTTCGGCTCGGACCATTGCTGTGGTCGGGGCTTCACCCAAACCGGAGAGAGACAGCCATCGTGTAACTAAGTATTTGATTGAACAAGGATTTGATGTCTATCCCGTTAATCCCGGCCAGGAAGTCATCCTGGGCCGGACCTGTTACCCCAATCTCGCCGCAGTGCCGGTAAAATTGGATATCGTGGATGTATTCATCAATCCTGAACGGGTCGAGCCAATCGTGGATGAGGCCATCGGTGTGGGAGCCAAGGCGGTGTGGATGCAACTAGGCATAATCCATAACCCGGCCGCCCAGAAGGCCAGGGACGCAGGATTGGCCGTGGTTATGAATCGATGCCTGATGGTGGAGCATGGCCGGTTGAAAACTAACTCTTAGGAACCCCGGCTAGGAACCCCGGCGCTCATTTAGATGTCTGCCGGGCCACTTCCTCTGCCGCCGCCTTGGCTGCTTCCGGATCACCCAGATAGTAGTGCTTAATTGGTTTAAGCTCGTCATCCAATTCATAGATCAAGGGGATCCCGGTGGGAATGTTCAACTCGGCGATATCAGCTTCAGAGATATTGTCCAGGTGCTTGACCAGGGACCGCAGGCTGTTGCCGTGGGCGGCGATCAAAACTTTTTTTCCCGCTTTCAGGTCCGGGACGATCCGGTCTTGCCAGAACGGCATAAAACGTTTGACCGTATCCTGAAGGCTTTCGGACAGGGGCAGGGTGTCCCACGACAGGTCCCTATACCGGGGATCATTACCTGGATAAAGGTCGCTGTCCGGCGTCAGTTTGGGGGGCGGGGTGGCATAGCTCCGCCGCCATTCGTGGACCTGCTCCTTACCGTACTTATCAGCCGTCTCCTTTTTGTTGAGTCCCTGCAATGCCCCGTAATGGCGTTCATTTAGCCGCCAGGATCTGATCACCGGGAGCCACATCAGGTCCATATCTTCCAGCACGATCCACAGCGTCTTAATGGCCCGCTGCAAAACGGAGGTGTAGGCGATGTCAAAGGTGTATCCGCCCTCCTTGAGCAATTTGGCCGCCAGATGGGCTTCATTCAGGCCACGCTCGGTCAGCCCCACGTCCACCCAGCCGGTAAACCGATTCTCCAGATTCCAGGTGCTTTGTCCGTGCCTCAGCAGGGTTAACTTTATCATCGTTCTTCTCCTTTTGAAAAGTATCACGCTTAAGGACGCAGAGGAAAAGAAAGGACGCGGAGATTTCAAAGGGATATCCATTTGCTTAAGGTAACCTCGGCGCGCTCTCACTTCCCCTGCGTGATGCTTTTTCCCAACCTGATGGGATTCGGGCATGGGTTGCAATAGGACTATCCAGCCGCATTCCATGCTCACGATATAACGGTCTGAGTTTAGCATAACCGGCCCGCAGCCGCAACCGAAAAGCCGGGTGGCCTATGGATAAAGCCGGCCGGGGAGGGCGGCTGGAAAAAGTTATCCCGGGGCAGTACTTTTCCAGGCACAATTTTGAGATTATGATATAATTGTACCGGGAAAAAGGATCGGTCGAGCTTCTTGTCGATCAGGCTTACGGCTCCTACAACAGGTCGGACTATGGACACGGAGATTAATTCCAGGGCGGTCATTCATCTGGATATGGATGCCTTTTACGCGGCCGTGGAGGTGCTGGATAATCCGGCGTTGCGGGGTAAGCCGGTGATTGTCGGGGGCGGCCGGGAGAGGGGAGTCGTGTCCTCTGCGTCATACGAGGCGCGGCGGTTCGGCGTCCGGTCGGCCCAGCCCATTGCCACGGCCATGCGGCTTTGCCCTGACGGGATCTTTGTCCCAGTCAGGATGGACCGGTACAAAGAGCTTTCCGGAAGTATATTTAAGATATATTTCCGGTTTACCCCCTTGGTCGAGCCGTTGTCCATCGATGAAGCCTTCTTGGACGTGACCGGGTCTATCCGGTTGTTTGGGACGCCGGAGACGATGGCCCGGCAGATCAAGGCGACGGTGGCGCAAGAGACGGGCCTGACCGTGTCCGCGGGGGTGGCTCCGTCCAAGCTGTTGGCCAAGATCGCCTCGGACATGAACAAACCCGACGGGCTGACCGTTGTGCCTCCAGACCGGGTCAGGGAGTTTCTGGATCCGCTGCCAATCGGCAAACTCTGGGGGGTGGGCCGGGCCACGGAGGAGTACTTGACCAGCCTCGGGATCAAGAGCATCGGGGATCTGAGCCGGATGCCGGAAAAACTCCTGGAGAGCAAATTCGGCCGGAACGGCCTGGCCTTACACCGGCTGGCCCAGGGGCTTGATGACCGGGAAGTGACCCTGGATCATGAGGTCAAATCCGTCGGCCGGGAAGAAACCTTTGCTCAGGACATCACTGATCTGAATGTGGCCAAGCGGGAACTCCTATCCCTGGCCGGGCGGGTGGCCTGGCGGATGCGGCGGAAGGGCCTGACCGGGCGGACCATCAGTCTCAAAGTCAAGTATTATGATTTCGTCCAGATCACCAGGGCCGTGACCCTGGCCGAACCGACCGATGACGGCCCCCAGATATATCAGGTCTGCCGTCAACTCATGGACAAGAACTGGACCCCAGGCAAGCCGATCCGATTGCTGGGCATTTCCGTCTCCCAATTGTACCACCCCGGACGGCCTCGGCAATTGTCTTTGTTCGGCCAGGGGAAAGAGTCCCAAAAGCGGCAGAAGCTGAACACAGCCTTGGATTCCATTTATCGCAAATTCGGCGAAGGCAGTGTCCGCCCTGGGACGCTGTTCACGAAATGACCAGGGTAATCTAACCTTGGGCAGTGCTGATCGACTACTCGGGCGTAACCGGCCGGCCTGCTCCAGGCCCCCAGCCAAAAGAGGGACTCCGATGGATATTCCGGGTCTTAATATGATCAAGATGTACACCAGGTTTTCCGGTGGGAATGTGGACATGGCCATGTCTGCGGCCAACCCGGATGCCCCGGTCAAGCCGGATGCGGCCCAGGCGGACTTTGTCCTGGGTCAGGTGCTCAAGGCCACGGTGGTGGATATCCAGGGCGGCGGTCAGGCGGTGCTTGACATCAATGGCCAACGTGTCCTGGCCGAATCGGAACGCAGTCTTTCGCCGGGCCAAAACCTGACCCTGAAGGTGACCAGCCTGACGCCTCAGGTGGCCATGACCGTGCTGGTCGGGGAAGATCAGACCAAGGAGGCCACGCTGTCGCTCTTGCGGTCCAACTTATCGGCTAAGGCGCCATTGGGCGAGCTCTTCCAGCAGTTGGAGAAGGTCATCGCCGATATCCTGAGTCCGGGGCAGGGAGTTAATGACCAGGCCGTGTCTCAGGATCTGGACTCCATGTTCGGCCGCCTGGTCCAGGGGCTACAAAATGATAATCCCAAACTGCTCAAGGAGATTATTAAGGATCTGCCCCCGGAGGAGGCCAATCAACTAAATCAATTGCTGGGCAATACCGATCCCGCCCCTGAAAGCGCCACGGCCGGACCGGCCAAGAATGCCTCCGCTCTGGCGGCCAGGCTGGTCAAGGCCAATCCCGATTTGGCTCCGGAAGTCTTGACTAAACTGGCGTCCACCGATAAGCCCATGTTGACGGCCCTGTTGAGCGAGCTGAAAACCAATAATTCCGAATATCTTAGTACCGTCCTGACCGGTCTGGCTAAGTCGAATGCCGGTCTGCTCAACACCCTGTCCGGGATGGATTCGGATATCACTGCGCTGGTGCAAGGTGGCGGGCAGAATGCCGCCCAGATAAGCCGGGATACCTCAGCCGAGGATATGCTGTCGAATCTTTCAACGCTGCTGTCCCAGGTCAACGACTTGCCCGGAGGCAACAACGAGACGGTGGCGCTATATAAGACCATATCGGACGCGCTCATGAAAAATTTGAACCCAGACACGGAGTCTGGTCTCCAGCAACTGCTGAGCAACGCCCTCCAGGATGATTTAACTACGTTGTCCAGCCGGATTTTGAGCCCGGAAAAGGGGGCGGTTTCCTCGGCTACGGCCCAGAAACTGCTGGACTTGATTGGTTCGCTGACAGTTGATTCGGAAGGACAGTCAAAGGATTTTTTTAAGAATTTTGTGGAGAACTCCGGGATCTCGTACGAATCCAAGCTGGCCAAGTACGTGGAGGCGGACGGTAAGGGGCAACCGCCGCCACATGAGTTGTCCCAAAAGGACCTGAAGGGTTTGCTGATGTCGGTCCAGAAGGAGTTGACGAGCGGCGACAAAAAGGGGGCAGGGGGCCCTCAGCCTCAGGTCTTGGATAATGACCGGTCCGACGTGATCACCAAGCTGGCCCAGGCGGTGAAGCAAGGGATTCAGAATATTGAGTTGAACCAGGCGACGAATGTTTTATCCGGGAAGAACGAACAACAGTTCACCTTTCAGATTCCCTTTTCCATGCCGGAAGGGTTGAGGACGGCGGACCTGATGATCCGGTTTCGGTCCAACAAAGAAAAGGGCAAGAATCAATCGGAGCCAAATCGAATCTACATGGTCTTTTTTCTCAACTTGAAGGGATTGGGTGATCTGCGCGTCGACGCCCGGATGGAGCAACGGCAGATCGGCATCCAATTCTCCGTGGCCCGGGATGATGTCAACGATTTCGTCAAGACGGCTCTACCGGAATTAAAGGAGCGGTTAAAGGCCCTTGATTTCGGGGTGGTTGACCTGAGCAGCCGGGTCGCGCCCAAAGGCCGGGTGCCCCGTCCCGATATGCCCAAAGCCTTCGCCGAACGGAATTTTAACGTGATTAATGTCCAGGCGTGACGGGGCGGGAGTGTGATGGCTATGATATTGGTCGAAAATGCTCCAGTGACCATAATTCTAAGGAATAATTGAGTCAATTCTCAAGTTTCGCACCATGCCTCAAGGGATAGGTGATGACAAAATAATTTTGTACAACTAAGGGCCAAGTGGGCTCGCAGTTTCTTTGACTTCCACCAACAGATGAGACCGCTTGACCCTAAGTTAATAACATTGACCAGAAACAAGCAACAAGCAACGAGCAACCAAAAAAACGAAAAGCTTATGCCGGGATACAAACAACATCTTTTGGGTGGCGGGATACTGGCTGCTCTGTGTCTGGCCGGTCTGTTCTGGATGCGATGGTATTGGCCGGAATGGCCGGTGGCTTTGGTGCTGCTGGGTATTGCCCTGTTGGGGGCGCTGTTTCCAGATACGGACACCGATTCGGTCGGCCAACGTTTGTTTTACGGTTGCCTGGCCGCGGTCGACGTCTGGCTGATTTTCAAGAGTGCGTATAAGTGGGCGGCTCTGTTGGGCTTATTCGCCATGTTTCCGGCCTTGGGCCGGCATCGGGGTTGGACTCATACCTGGTGGGCGATGTTGGTCATCCCGGCCCCGGTGATTATTATTCCTGCCTTGTGCTATCATTATCCTTGGCCGGGACTGGTCCCATATTACCTGGCCGCGGTGACGGGATATCTGTCTCACCTGGTTTTAGACCGAAAGTTTTAATCAATCGGTCCGGTCCAATGGCGGCGGTTATAGTCTTCAGATGGTCCTTTTGGCTCAGACGCCTGCGGTGAGGTGCCGTTCTTGGTGGGACTGGCGTCCTTGCCTGGGCGATGCGGATTGCTGGGATAAATATAGAATTGCGGAGGCGGAACAGGTTTACTTTTGGGCTTGGTTATGAGAAAATATTATAGACGATTTTCCTCGCAACCAATACATCGAGGTCTCCGTTTATTACCGGTTCTACTGCCAATCACGATAAGTTTTTCGGGGAGTTTTTTCCGGCCCGGATGTCGCTATAGATTTATTGAGCCACTATTTACCCGAACAGATTCTCCGCTTGCTGAACCTGAATACCCTTCTATTCTTGCGTCTCTTCTGACGGATGAAAAGCAAAAGGCCAGGATATTCTTTCCCGGCCTTCGTTATTCTGGTGTATGAGCTGGTCCGATGGAGGGTCTGTTGCGTTGGCCGTCCTGACCGCGACTAACTTAAACCATGAGATAACAAGGTGGCTCGAAAAGGGTGAATTGGAATTCAAGCTAGCCGCATAACTGGTAACATGATTGGACCAGCATATATCAGCGTCGAACACTACTAACCGCACAGCTCGAAGAATATCCACAGGCTGGGGACATAATTTGGGGCTGAACCGCTGAATTGCCGGGGGCTTTATGTGACCATTACATGGTATTTTATATAGTCTTAGCCCCTACCCAGGGCGCTGCCCCAATGCTGTTGAATTAAGCGTGCGACGTTAAGATTTCTCGCTTCGCTCGAAATGACAGGGAAGTGGACCACCTGGAATGACGATGTAAAATTGTCATTCCGAACGAATGTGAGGAATCTTATCACATCCGAGGATGGTCAGGCGTGCCTAACTTCACCGCAAATCCGGGGTATCCATTCTCGATGATTTGACATGCTTCGGGCAATCCGCCGTAACATCCCGAGAGCATGTACAAAAATTCAGAACATCCGATGCCCCACGCCGTCCGAAGAGTTTCTCAGGAGCAACGAGCAACGAGCAACCGGAAAGCTTCTGCTTTTATGGCTGAAATACGCGGGCATTAAGCATATCGCTGACGCCCTCATTGCCCTCGGGGTAAAAGCCTAGAGACTTACGCCAGACTTCCTCGCTTTCCATACACAGGTAGACCGGCACCTCGGGAGCTAGCTGTTTGATCCGGGACGATGCCGCGGCGTACATGTCTATCCGGATAGGTTTGAAGTACCGCATTTTTCCGTCCAATCCAATAATGAATTCACCGGTGGTAATCTTGGAGGCCGGCCAACGGGCTTCTATGACGGGTTTCAAGGCAGGCATAAATCGAAGTGTGCCCAGGCTGATCCAGGCAATGTCCCGGGGGGCCACATAGTCGAAAATGCGGTCTATGGTTTTACGGTAGCCCTCCTCCCAACCGGGGGTATGGATCATAGGGTCGAAATGGAATCCGATGCGGTACCCCCAATCCCGGCAGCGACGGGCCGCGGCCAACCTCTGGATAATGCCCGGTGCTCGGGCCTCCTCAGACCGGGTCAACTCATCAGTATTCAAGGACCAGGAGACCACCACCCGGCCCCCATGATCCAGATTGTCCAGACGGTCCACATTAATTGACTTCGTCTTTAATTCCAGGACGGCCCGAGACCGGCCGGCAAATATGGGGACCAGCCATTGGGACAGGCCGGTTAATTCTTCTAAGGCCAGGCTGTCGCCAAATTCACCCGTGCCGATCCGGACCAGGGGACGTGCCGAAGAGGTCCAGGCTTCGATTTCTTCAACTAAGTCATCCAGGTTGGCGGCCAGTCTGATGCCGCTGGTTTTGAAGTACTCCTGCAAAATGCAGTAGGTGCATTGAATGGGGCAATTCCAAACCAGATTGACCACGTGATAGCCGCAACCGGTGTAATGGGGCGTGCAAGGGCATTTCTTGATGAAGGCGCCCCGGTTCCGGGCCAGGATCAGCACATCCGGTTGATGATCAAAAGACCGGTGGTCCGGGACTTTCTCCATCTCTTCCACCGGCAATAAAGGCAACCGCTGCAATATCCTCCGGGTTAAGGGAGTATTTTTGACGTCTTTTTCAACGATGATCTTCTTGGGGCGGTTCCACATGCCGGTTACCCTCGCCCACCCAAATAACGACCGGGGGACTTTTGAATTCGGCCCATTAATCGGCCGGCGGACCTTAATGGATGTCTTTAACGGCCAGGTACCAGTCGCTGGATTTGTTCAACAGGCTTTGGATCCGGCCGACCAGGGCATGGGGATCTTGTAGATATCCATCCAGAAGTAATGAGGATTCAAACAAATGCTCGATGGCCGTGGTCAGAT
>JADFXY010000153.1:0-10135 GCA_015233355.1 Deltaproteobacteria bacterium
ACTTTGACCGGTCCTATGTGGATAACTACCATACCGGCGGGATCATCGATGAACTCCTGGAAGTAATGGAGAGCCTGGATCATTGGGAATGGAAGCCGTTGTTGCTCCGGGCGGTCGAGTATTACGAGAAGCACCTGTTTACCCCGGACGGAGCGCCCAAAAATAGAGATAATCAGGAATATCCGTATGATATTCACGGCAGCGCCCAGGGCGTCATCACCTTCGCCAAGGTCAGCCGGCTAGATCCTAAATATCTCAACCTGGCTGAAAAGCTTCTCGACTGGACGATCAAAGAGTTGTACTCGGGAGACGGGTACTTTTACTACCAGAAGACCAAATACTATACCAAGCGCTTCTCCTTCATGCGCTGGTGCAATGCCTGGATGCTCTACGCCCTGGGCGAATATCTCGGGGCCAAGAATACGTTGAACCGGAGAAATGAAAATGACCATGCTGGGCAGTGAATTTTGTCAGAGTCCCGATTTCAGCCGCCTGGAAAGGCTATATATCAAGATTTTCGGGATGCCGATCCTGGGGATGCGGATCAGGGCCTGGCGCATGATCCCGATTATCAAAAAATATCTTAAAGACTCCTGCCGGGTGCTGGACATCGGGAGCGGCCGCGGCGTCTTCACCATTGAAATGGGCAAGTGCCTGCCCCAGGCAGAAGTCATCGGGGTGGACCTGAATCAAGCGAAAGTAACCACAGCCAACGATCTGGTCAAGTGCCTGGAGTTGGATAACTGTTGTTTTGAAGCCAAGGATATCTTTGACCAAAATTATGCCGATAAATTTGACTGTATCGTGGCCATCGACGTTTTGGAACACATCGAAGACGACCTGTCTATAGTCAAAAAAATCTATGGGTTACTAAACAAGTCCGGTAAACTGATTGTCCATGTTCCGCATAAGTACCGCTACTTGTTCGGCAGAAAGCGGATCAACTTCGATATCGAAGGGCATGTCCGGCCGGGATATTTGATGGACGAACTGGAGCAATTGTTTATCCAGGCGAATTTTAAGATAATTGAAAAGGGTTATACCTATTCTTCACTGGAAACCCTGGCCAACGACCTGTCTTACCTGATTACCGAGGGTCGGGAGAAGCGGAAGGTCTTGTATAGTTTGTTCTTTCCTTTCCTCCTGGCCGTCTCGATCCTGGGCCGCAGGGTCAAACCCCGCCGCGGCAGTGGCGTTTACATTGTCGGAGAAAGGAGCTAACCGTGGAATGTGACGCGACGGCTTATCATTATGCCTGCGACCGTCAGGTCCTGTTTGACCAACAATCCCGGTTTCAGAAGGCCGAAAAAATATATCAGGTGCTCCAAGAATATTATCACGGTGAGTTGGCCGAGGCGGAGGTCCTGGATGTCGGTTGTTCCGCCGGGTTGATTGCCGGCCGGCTGGCCGAAAAGGTCAAATTCATTTACGGGATTGACATTGATCAAGACGTTATCGCCCAGGCCACGGAGCTGGAAAAGCGGGTTCCTAATTTCAAATTCATTTTTGCCGGAGCAGATCGGCTGCCTTTTGAGAATAACCGATTTGACATCATTATCTGCAACATTATGTACAACTTTCTGACCCCCGAGGCCCAGATCCAAATGTTTGCCGAGATTCGCCGGTGTTTAAGACCTGGGGGAATGTTCTATTTTGCCGCGTCCAATCGGCTCATGATCATGGATGGCAAGTTTAAGTTGCCGTTTCTACTGTGGTTGCCCCGTAATCTGGCCCAGAAGTATGTCCGGTTATTCTCTCAGCACAAAGTTTTTGATGAGTATTTCAAAACCTACTGGGGCCTCCGCCAAATGGTGTCATGTTGGCTTACCGGCCGCGACATCACGATGGAGGTAATTGATCATCCCCAGAAATACCGGCTTCTCTCCACAAGGAATAAGGGCTTGATCTTATCGATTCGGATTTTGGCCAGACTCTTTTATCCCTTTCTCCCCAATTACATTTTCGTCTTGTACAAGTAGAGCGATTGAGGATGATTCCACGACTCAAACCATATCTGACCGCCCATGATTGGCCGTCGTTATTCTGCCGGGATGCCGGCCTGGCCGCGGTGTTTGAAGATCGATTCGCCCAACTGACCGGGGCCAGGTATGCTCTGTGGCTGCCCTATGGCCGCAGCGCCTTGTACTTCTTCCTAAAAGGCTATGGCCTGACTCAGCAGGAAATAATCGTCCCGGCCTATACTTGCCAGTCGGTCATTGGACCCATCAAAGAGACGAATAATATTCCGGTGTTCATCGATTCCGGTCCTGATGACTTCAACCTGGACGAACACCTCCTCCAGGGGGCCGTCACCGACCGGACTAAAGCCGTCATTGTGGCGGCCATGTACGGAACACCCATCGACCTGGATTTTTACCGGACCATGAAAAACCGGGGAATCCGGCTCATCGGCGATTATGCCCTGGGCTTATTGACTTTCCTGACCAGACAAAAAGATGCCCTGGATGTCTTTGACCTGGCCTTTTTCAGCTTCGGGCTGGGCAAAGAAGTTAGTTTCCTGGGTGGCGGGGCCTTGATCACCAACAACGAGGAAATCTACCGGCGGATCAAGGAACTCCGGGACCAGAGCTGCCGGCCGGCCCCGATCAATCGGCGGGTTAAAGGGTTATTGAAGTTCTGGGGGGCCTATCTCCTGTTTCGGCCTGAGTTTTATCATCTTCTTTACTTACTTTCGGAAAAGTCGTCATTGTTGGATCGGGAAAAGGGTCTGACGATGGGAGTCGCCCATAACCTGCCGGAAGATTTTTTCTACACGCCCCATCCATGGCAGACAAAACTGGCTCTGGACCGATTGACCCGGATGGACCAATTCATCCTCAACAAGAAGGACAGCCTGGACTATTATTACCGGCGGCTGGCCGAATTGGCCGAATTGAAGCCGGGTCTGATTTCCTGGCCCAAGTATTGTGACTCCTATTCCCATCTGCCGGTTCTGGTGCCGCCTTCAGCAAGAGATTCTTTGCTCCGCTTCTTTCTTCAGCACGGCATCCATTCCACCGTCATATTTAAGAAAACCCTGGACAAATACTACACCGGTCACCTGACCTTTCCCCAGGCCCAGAGATACGCCGACGGCATGGCCGTTCTGCCGCTGTATTATGGGATCAGCCTCAAGGTGATCGACAAGGTGATCAATACGTTACAGAACTGGATGTCAAGTGGTCATTGATTTGAAGTCGGTTAAGGAGACCTCGCTCAAGGTTGTCTCCCACCTCTATTTTCGCCTGGCTTTTACTGCGTTGTTGCTGTGGTATATCTACCGGCAGATAGATATGAACCAGCTCATGGACGCCCTCCATAAGGTCAATTATGCCTATCTGCCCTGGACCGTCCTCATCATCTTGGGCTACTGGGCGCTCAACGTAACCAGTCTTTACTTTCTCTTGCTACCCATCGGCCGGGTCAATTTCTCCGAGTTTTTCAAACACCAGTTGGAGAGCATTATCTTGGGCAGCGTCACCCCCATGCAACTGGGTGAGGCGGCTATCTTTGTCTACTTGAAGCGGATTAATTTTCCTCTGCAAAAGACCCTGTCCGCTTTTTTCTTCAACAAGGTGTCGCACTACTTGATGATGTTGCTGTCCGGTTTTCTGTTCTTGTACTATGTGAAGTTTAACTATTCCTCGCTGCTGTTCGGGAGCCTGGTGGCCCTGATTCTGCTCGTCCCGATTGTGGTGGGGACCGGATTGCGGACCATCATCAGGGACCTGGTGGTCAAGAAATATCTGTTCAGATACTATGCCTTCTTTGAACTGACCTCGGATTACCTCAGGAAGCACCGGGGTTGTCTGCTGCTGAACGGCTTGTTTAATTTCCTCAAAATTATTGATTGCGGACTGGAAATCTGGCTGATCCTGCTCATTTTCAATGTTCATGGCAACTTTCTGCTCTTCTTGTCCGTCTACAATCTGTGCCGGATTCTGGCCCTGGTGCCCGTGTCCATCTCCGGTTTAGGGGTGTTGGAAGGCGGCGCGGCCCTGGCCTTGTCCCGATTGGGTTATGAATATTCGGCGGTCATCCTGGCCATGTTCTTCTTAAGGGTGGTGGCCTTGTTCATGTCAGCTTTTTTCCTGTCTTTTTGTTTACTTCAACGACGGATGGCGACTAATGAAGCCGGAGCCTAGCCGCAACTGGTTCTTTATCGAGTTTCAGAGTGAATCTCTGGATGAAGCTTCTTTGGCCTCCCTGGTCCAGGCCAAGACCGGCTCCGATAAATTCTCCCTAAAGCAAAAGCTGGGCCGGATCATCTTGAATATCTTGTTTCGAATTATACCCCTTAACCAGCAGTTGATGTTACTCGATGTGATCAAGCAGCGCCGGTCTGGCCCGGTTCATCAGTCCCCGGCCACCTTTTTTATCTCCACCTTAATCGGCGAAAACAAAATATCCATCCAACCCGCATACCCCGACCAGCGGGAATTCTTTATCGGGCTGACGTTTGATATCGACAACAAAATAGATTACCACCTCCTGCCCGACCTGGTGGAGGACCTGGTCAAGCATGGCCTGACCGCCACCATCAACCTGGTCACCCATACCGACTACAAGATATCATCTTCATTGGTCACCGACCTGCAGAAAAGCGGTTTTGAAATCGGATTACACGGCGATACCCATAACTCGGCCCTGGCTTTCTTGCCCAAGCCGATTATTAAGGCCAAGCTTCAACGGGCCGTCGACCGGCTGGGCTTTATCCCCTATGGCTACCGGACGCCGGGGTTGTCCTTCAGCCCGGACCTGGTGACCAGCCTGGACGAACTGGGGTTTGTGTACGACTCCTCCCTGACCACCGGAATCGCCATGTACCGGTCCATCGAGTTTCCCTATGTTTTCCGGTTCCCTGGGTCCCGGTTGCTGGAAGTGCCCCTGTTCATGCAGGATTACAATTTTTTTGTCAACGACCTGTACTCGGAGGAGGCCGCCGTGGCCGTTTTTGCCGAGCAACTGGCTGAGATAAAAAGAATTAATGGAGTGGCCGTGATTAATCTCCATCCCATCATGATCCATCACCGGAAACTATTTCGGTCGGAGCTGATCCGGCTCTTGCTGTCCTATAAAGACACCGCCAACATCTCCACTATCTATGATTTAGTCAAGCATATCGGATAGAGAACATCACACGGAAAATACAGAGAAAAAACGTAAGCGATCCGTCGAAAGCCGGGCTGTGTTATGTGTTTTCCCGCAATCCTGCAACCCTCAATCCGGAAAGGACGCCGAAGCCGGTGCGGCGGATGAATCATATGCACGAAATGTCGATTGCGCAAAGTATGTTGGAGATTGTCTTTGAGGAGGCGGCCAAGAATGGGCTGGCCCAGGTGACGAGGATAGGGATTACGGTAGGCAAGATGTCTGCGGTGGTGCCGGCGTCGCTGCAGTTTTGCTTTGAAATCCTGACCAAAGACAGCACGCCGGAAGGAGCGGTCTTAGCAAGCGAGGCGCTGCCCGTCCGGTGCCGGTGCCGGACCTGCGGCCAGACATTCGACTCGGACGGCTTTTTCTTTGCCTGCCCGGCCTGCCAGGGCAACGACGTCGAGCTGGTGTCCGGTCAGGAGCTGTATATCAAAGAAATTGAGGGAGAATAGGCCGTGGCGCAGTAGTCAGCGGTCGGGTTTCTTTTTCTTGCCCAGGTACTCCATCATATAGGCCATGATCAATAAGAACCCGGACAGGATAATGCCGAAGACGAGGTTGGCCTTGGGGTAGAAGAACCGCATCATCAAAATACCAAATGGGACGGCTACGATCAGCCGGATGAGAAACTTGATCTTGACATCCATAATTCGTAAATCTCCTTTATCTCAGGTCGGCTGCTCACCCCGATCTAATTAGATTTTGCCCTAACTTCAAAATCGGCTGTTCTCTTATCCTTCTTTTTCCCATAGCTGATCTCTACAGTCGCTCTGTAAACGCCTATCTTTATGTCGCTGGGAAAAGTAAACGAGGTGTCGCAGACCCAGGTGCCGGGTTTGAAGTCGAATTCCGTCTCGCTGTCAAAGATGACCTGGTCACCTAAAGTGATTTTACGGATGATTTTCCCCGGCAAGGATTTCAAAGCGGGGCACAGGGCGTACCTGATCCTCAGATTTATCTTTTCCCCCGGAAAAACCAGAGTCGGGGTGACATCCATCTGCTCAAGGACAATCATGCCCTGCTCATAAAATGAGTAACAGGAATATTTCCCCGAAGTCTCATCAGGAGACGCCTCGATGCTGCAACCCTCCTTGTAAGGAAAGACTTGAACTACAGCCCGTGACACCTGGGCACATCCCTGGAGCCCCACCACCATCAGGATGATCACGACAAGAAGAGTTTTGGCCAGGTTCAGGCCGATTTTCCGAGGCACATGCTGTCTCTGAATATCCATCCGTTTTTCCTTATTGTTTGCTCGTTAGAGGTACAGTCGGGATTCCGGGGACATCTTCTATAGTATAGTGCGAACTCCTGCAAAGATTGCCGGTTGGCTTTGGTAATATTAATTGTAATATCAAAAGGAATAGAGAAGTGTCAATCCATTTGTGATGTCTCCACCCGGCAAACGCATGAAATATGCCTAAGCCGGTTAGGCCCGAATTAGCTCCGAAGCATCAGACCGGGTTGGTCCTCCGGGGCTTTCCTGTCTTCTTTATTCAAATGATAGTACTTCTACGAAAGAACTCCTTCTCCGCTGTCCCTGCCGCCTCTTTTTATTCTTGATTATCGTGGGTAAATGTTGGAAGATAGCCCGCATGAATTTAACAAAAGCCATCAACAGTCGTCAGATTCCAATTAAGCCTTGGGCTGATACACCCCCAGCTTTTCCCATAAGGAGAGACGCATGACCACCTTCAGGCAGGTTAGTGAAAAGCTGACTAAATTCGCCAGGAACAGCAAAGAAGTAAGTGATGGGTTGAGCAAGCTGATACCGTATATCGGCTTTTTAGTCACCGGCGCGGTCATCGGAGCCGCGCCTTTAAGCGTGCTGGGCATCTTGGGCCTGGCCGGCGTTGCGGCCGGTATCTCCAGTATATTGGCGGTCGTCGCTGATCCGGGTCAGACGCCGGAGGGGCTATGCATAATCTCACCTCCTCGACTGGCATCCCCGGTTAATTCAAGGTTTTTTTCAGCGTTTGGCTGAATTCGTCCAGGTCCTTAATCGGAGAAGACTTTTTTGAAAAACTTGTCATGAAGGTCGGTCGTCAATGGCGTTTCCGGTAGTCTAATCGGTTAAAAAATAGACTTTTATTTATGTTACCATGAGTAATTCGGAAAGTAAAGTTCTTCCCTTGCGTTTTGGGTGGGGTTAAGGTATAAGAAATTAGCCGATAATCGTGTCAAGCGCTGGAAATGACTGAATTGATGTTCATTAGTCAGGGCGAACAATCTGTTTCTGGAACACTAGAGGGAGGCTCACCATGGACTCAGTACCACTGGATAAGGCCAATAACTATTCCAAGGAAATCATCGAAGTCAGGCATAAGTTCATCGAGGAAAAGACCGGCGTCAAATTACAGCATGTCAACCAATACTCTTTTGATCCAGACACCACCAAAGGCAACATTGAGAACTTCATCGGCGTCGCCCAAATCCCCATTGGACTGGCCGGTCCATTGCAAGTCAACGGTGAGTATGCTCAAGGCGAGTTCCTGATCCCGTTGGCCACCGCCGAAGGCACCCTGGTCGCCTCCTATAACCGGGGGATGCGGTTAATTAATATGTGTGGCGGGGCTCTCACCACCATCAGCGGTAATTCCATGCAGCGTGCCCCGGTATTCATCTTCAAGAATTCGCGAGTTGCCCGTGACTTCAGCCACTGGGTCAAAGAGCATTACCAGGAGATCAAGGCAGCTTGTAATAGTACCACCAAGATCGGCAGGCTCATTCGGATCGAACAATATCTATCTAATAAATTTGTTTTTCTCCGCTTTAATTATACTACGGGTGACGCCGCCGGGCAAAACATGGTCAGCAAAGCCACATTTGTCGGGGTCCAATATATTTTGGAAAATTTTAAAGATATCGATCGCTTCTACATGGAATCCAACCTGGCCACCGACAAGAAAGCCTCTATGATCAATATCCTCAGCACCAGAGGCAAGCGGGTCACGGCCGAAGTAACCATCCCGGGAAATTTGTTGCAGGAGAAGATGCGAACCTCGGTGGAAAGTCTGCACTATCATTTCGGGATCGCCTCGGTGGGCGGATTTGTTTCCGGGGTGAACAACAACGGGTTACACGCGGCCAATGGGTTGACCGCCATGTTTATCGCCACCGGGCAAGACGTGGCCAATATCGCCGAATCCTCCACCGGGATCATCTATTGCGAAGAAAACCCCAAGGATCATCTATACATTTCCATTACCCTGCCGTCATTGATCGTGGCTTCCTACGGAGGCGGCACCGGCTTGGCGACCCAACGAGAATGTCAAGATATTCTCGGCTGCTACGGCCAGGATGGCGTCATGAAATTGGCCGAGATTATGGCCGCCGCAGTTTTAGCCGGAGAAATCTCCCTGGCCGCGGCCATCAGCTCCCTCGATTGGATTTGGAGCCATGAGCGGATGGGCCGCAACCGGTAGAAATGGATGGTCATATGGATACCAGCAAACGGTCGGTCCTTGTTACCGGGGTGTCTCACTATTGGGGCAGCCTTCTGGTCCCGCTCTTGGAGGCGGACCCGGACCTTGACCCGATCATCGGCATCGACTTTAAGGCGTCCCCCAAGCCGTTCAAGCGGCTCCAGTTTTTCCAGGTGAGTCCACATCACCCATTGTTGGCCGAGTTGCTCAAAGCGGCCAAGGTAGATACGGTTTGCCATCTTCTGTTCCTGGATTCCTATTCCTATAAAGAAGAATATTTCAATATCAATATGATGGGGGCCATGGATCTGGTGGCGGCCTGTGCCGCCGGAGAGGTCGCCCGACTCATCATCAAAAGCGACACCAAGGTCTATGGCGCCTCCTTCGACAATCCTGCCTTACTCTCTGAAGACGCTGAACTAAAGGCCCGGTATCGGCACCGCTACATTCAAGACCGGGTGGAGATAGAAAAATTTCTGGCCGGTTTCTCAAAGCGGCATGTGTCACCCAATATCACCGTGTTGCGTTTCGCCAATATCCTAGGCCAGACTGCCGAAACCCAAACCGGCCGATATCTGGATTCGCATTTTGCCCCGGTCGCCTTGGGTTATGATCCGTTACTCCAATTCACCCATGAACAAGATGTTGTCGCCGCCTTGTACCAGACGATCAAGAGGGAGATCTCGGGGCCGCTCAACATCGCCGGGGCGGGTGTCTTACCGCTGAGTCAAGTCCTGAAGATAGGGGCCAAGATCCCCCTGCCGCTGGTCAGTCCCTTGTTCAATCCCGGGGCGCGTCTGCTGCGCCGGACGGGTCTCATTTCATCTATTCCGCTGGAGACTGATTATCTAAAATTCAATTGCCTTGGGGACACGGCCAGGATGCGGGAGGAACTTAACTTTTCCCCCCAATACTCTTCCCGGGATACGGTCCGGGAGTTTTTCCAATATCGCCGTGCGCGTAAATATTTTCCTCCTGAAGCCCGTATCGAACCTGACGCAGGGACCGACTTGCTCCGGCAATGGATTCAATGTAAACGCCAAGAGGCTTGCGAGCCCACAGACATCATCGAAAACTTCAAGCAGGAAAGCTGCCATGACTCAGACCAACTCGAACATTTCGATGAATAATTCCGGAGCAGGGTGCGCCGGGATAACCGCCAAAGGAAACCCTTGCAAAAACAGGCCCCTTCCTGGTGAACGATTCTGCCGGGTGCATCATCCCGGGGCGGCCTCCGAGGACCGGACTGCCCCTCGCCCTGACCAATCCAACCCCAGGGAAATTTCCGGGTTGGCCGGCGACGTCCTTTTGTTGCTTAAGGAGGCGGCGACTCAGGTCTACCGGGGCGTGGATAAATTGGCCGGGACGGTGGGCGGGACCACGGGCCTTTCGGACACCATCAAAGACCACGTCGCCAAATTCAAAGATAACCTGACCCACGGCGGAGTGGATTTTTTGAAGCAGTATGTCAATGAGGATTATCTAAATCCCGATATGTATATTGGATTATGGTATGTTCTCAACGGAGCCGTCGAATACAAACTCGACATGCTCAA
>JADFXY010000154.1:0-2681 GCA_015233355.1 Deltaproteobacteria bacterium
CCGGGGCTGGAACCGGGACAAGGGTCAGATCCACAGTACTTCCCCGGCTGTGACTGGATTTTTCCGCGATGAAGCCGTCTCGAAATAGATTTTTTTTATCCACCGTAGGATAGAACTCCTTTTTCATCCGAGTGTCGTCCACCTTGCCGGCCCATCTGACGAAGTGGGCCACGGCCCGTTGCGGGCGGTAACAATCGTAAATTTTTAACGATAGGGAAAACTTGGTCAAGTCCCCTTGGACCTTGGCCAGAGCTGCGGCCGCCTCTCCGGTTAAATAGCATCCAGCCACGCTGTAGCCGTCAATTTTTTCCCCAATAAAGTTATGAGGGCCGGCATATCTCATGTCCAGGACAACCGAGGGGATGATCTGCTGGACATCCACAAACCCGGACGGAATTTTCTTTTCCGGCTTATGGTCATCCGCATAAGAAAACGGGCTAATAACCCAGCCCACGGCCAGCAATAGACATAGTGGTATGATCAGCCTTGTTTTCATAGCTCGAATGTCCTCACCTTGAATAAGAAATGGATAAAAAAAGTGTACGGGTCTTCCACAACCTGATGATATACTTATAACCAGACACAGCCCATGTTATCATTGATTCACGTATTGTCAATAACGGTGCGGCTGTTTTCCATAATTCCGCCTGCCGATTTTATTCGCCGGCGTGCCCGGTCAACCATACGCTGGGAATTGTGGAGCGTTCAAAGTCTATCCTTGTATACGGCAGTTATCTTCATGGCGGTATGGGCACTGACAACCTAACTCCAAAAGAATTAGAATTGCTGATCTAGGCTAAAAAGACTTGACAAAAGAATCCCGTCCCTGTATTTCCTTAACCGGTATGGAGTCATAACGCGGTTATTGGCAAGAGAAAGATTCTTATGAACAAACCCTGGACGATAGCTGTAGCCAATGATAAGGGGGGCGTGGGAAAAACCTCGACCGTAGTCAATTTGGCGGCTAGTTTTTCTCTGGCCGGGTACCGGGTGCTGATGGTTGATGTTGATCCGCAGGCCAATGCGACCCACGGACTGGGTGTGATCCTGGAAAACGGCGAGAAGTCGATATATGACTTGATTATGAACCCGGCCAAACAGGATCCCGGCAAGGTTGTCCGGCCCACCAAATGGCCTAATTTGTTTGTCTTGCCGGCTAGTAAAGACTTGTCCGGGGCCGAGGTGGAGCTGGTTTCCAAAATCGGCCGCGAAAATCAACTGCGCAAGGGACTGGCCCCGATAGAGAATGATTACGATGTCATCCTGTTCGATACGCCGCCAAGCCTGTCGCTCTTGACCGTCAATGTTTTGGCCTTTTCCAGGCAGGCTGTGGTGGCCTGTCAGACCCATCCCTATTCGATCGCAGCTCTGGATAGGTTGTTTGAAATCATTGAATTAATTAAGGATAATCTTAATCCGGAATTGTCTGTTTGCGGCGTGGCCGCCACATTATATGATCAGCGAACTAAGGTGGCCAGGGATGTGCTGAAGCAATTGCAGGACAGTGAGATTACTCGGGACCTCCTGTTTAACACGGTAATTCACAATAATACCTCGATTGCCGAGTGTTCGGCCCGGGGATGCCCCATCGCTTTTGAACAACGGTCAAACCGAGGGGCCATAGAATATCAGGCCCTGGCTGAAGAGATTATCCAGAGATGTTTATAGGTTGGAGATTAGATGAGAATCTCTTAGGGGAAACCGAATTTTGTTCTTTACAATCTCCACAGGGGATGTATATAATTCACCGGACTTAGGGTCGGGAGACAGGTTCGGTCCTCGGCATTTTTACTTCAAGATTAGGGATAAAGTATTATAAATGGGACGAGAAAGTCTTTTCAAACCGACCGACAAGAAAAAAAAGAAGGCATCGTTTACGCAGGCGGAAAAGAATGATCTTCTGAAACAAGTGGCTGCGTCTGACTTATCCTTAGACAAGGCCCTGAGTAAGTTGAATATTTCTAAATCCACCTACTACCGGTGGCTAAAAGAACTTTCGCCGGAAGCTCCGGCTGCGGAGTCCGAAGCAGCCTCAGACGCGGTGACGCCACCTGGAGAGTCGATAGAGTCAATCGAAAAGGTGGAATCAAGTCCGGTTGAACCGACTCAGGGTCAGGCCGGTGGGGACACGGTGACCGTTTCATCTACTACAGAGAAGAACCTATATGAAGGATCAGTATCGGCCAGGCAAGACGCCGCGCTTCCTTCATCCCAATTAGAAAGAATTTCGGCGGAGATGCCGAAGAGTCGAGAGCTAAGCTCTATAAAAACCATGATCGAAAGCGAGGAGGGACAAAAATTGAGTGACGCAACTCCAAAAGGGAAATTAACTAAGGTTATGGAAAAAGGCCGCAATGGGAATGGGCGACTAACGGCATTCATATTAGTGGGGATCATTATCATCATTGGCGGCTTCACTTTTAGTCTTTGCATGGTCAATTCCAACAAATATTACATCGTCACCGAAGGGAGCCAGTTCACCTTGTGGAAGGGAATTTTTGCCCCCGCAGGTAGATCTCCGCTGCCTGACTTTAAGCCCATTACCATAGACGGAATGGACTTAACCGACCTGACCAAGACACCCTATCCAGGGAAATTCGCGGCCATGAACGCGATTTTCGGCCTTTTGTTGGAAAAAGCCGAAGCGGCCATTCGGATCAAACCGGTACCCGATTATGTCC
>JADFXY010000154.1:2980-10054 GCA_015233355.1 Deltaproteobacteria bacterium
CTGAAACACTTGGAAAGAGCAAAATCCCTGGGGTTCCATGACGGTGATATTGATAGACTGATCAGCCAGACACAGGCCAAGTCGAAAGAACTGAATGCCTGGTTGACAAAATATGACCAGAGCCTGGTGGCGGTGACAGCCATGGAGGAAGCCAGGAAGAAACAATTGGAACTTGAGGCCAGGGCAGAGATGAAAAGAGAACCTGCCCCGATGATGCAAGAAATTAAATCGGCTGAAGTGGTTAAAAAAGAAACCGCAGTAGATAAAAAAGACGCCAAAATAGAGGCCCCTTTAATCGAGAAGAAAGAGATATTGCCGGAAAAGAAGGCTGTTGAGACAACAGTTGACAAAAAAGAAGCCAAACCGGTTGCTGAGCAGGCAACCGCCAAGACCGATGTAAAAAAAGATGAGACGACAAAAACGGTCGATAAGCCGCAGGACCACAAATAGGCTGACGATACATCCAGTAAAGTGAAAGAGGCACAACGCCCCCATCGGGATAACAACTACAATTATTTTGTGATAAAGCTCCTTGAACCGGAGTCAGGAGGAGGATCATAATGATGAAGAACATAGCCGAATGCATGGCTGACTATAAGATATTGGCCGCTGGGATATTGGCTTTGACCATTGGTTTTCTTTGTCTGGGGTTTTGGTGGGCGCCGTTCCTGAAAATTATGGCTGGGATTCTTCCTTTGGGATTGATCTTGGGTGGCGGTCTGGCGGCTTACCTGGGGTTTGAAGAACTGCGCGACAAAGCGAATGAACAGACGGAAGAAGTCGGCGGAGCGGTAGATGAAGTGAGTGCAGTCAAGGACGAACTAGAAAAATTGAAGGCGGAATTGGCTTCAATTAAAGGAAATTAATTCTCGCAGCAGTTAAGTTTTCACCGAGAAGAAAATGACCGCAGGAACCAGGAGCAAAACACTCCTAAGTTTCTGCGGTTTTTGTTTTCCGGGGGAACGGCTGTCACGTGGGTTGAAATTTAGGGACGGACTCTAACGGGCCAATCCCGCCCGATCAATCAGGTAATCCGGTTTGAAAGAGGCAACCAGATGCAGAGGGTCGGCCCGAAGAACATATTTGGCCGGGGCACACAGGGCGATAAAAGCCCCCAGCGGATTTTTTTGAGCCAGGCGTGACCGTTCAATCCATCGGAAGTATTTGTTTGGCTTGGAGTGCAACAACGTTACCGAACCCCACTCCACCTCAGTCGGTCCCAGTACGCTCTTAGCCAGTCCCTTCAGTCCCCATAGGCTTCGAAACTTGGCCCGATTATATATGGTGGGATGGATGATTCCTTTGATCCGGCGGAATACGGCGGTTAGGGAATATGGATTTAGTGTTGCAATAAGGATATGTTGTCTCGTTACACGGGCGGCTTCGGCCAGAGCGGTATGGGGGTCGTCCATGAATTCCAATGAGGTGATCATAATGGAGACATCGAATTCATTATCCTCAAAGGGTAGGTCTTCCGCCCTCCCTTGATACAAGGCTACGGAATGCCCAAGTTTTTGTTGGGCCAGGCTGAGGCAGTAGGGTGAGGGGTCTAATCCGGTAACGTCTAAGCCGAGATGTTTGAACAAGCCCAGGTAATATCCTGTGCCACAACCGATATCAAGCAACCGTTGGCCGGCCGCCGGCTTAAGAAGTCGAACGACCAATTCCGCTTCCAGTTCCTGGATGTATCGGCCGGTCTCTGTCTCAAGCCATTGATCGCAGGATAATGCCGCGTTGTGATCGAAGACGAAGCCCAAGGGTCCACCCCTGCTAGTGTTGGCCGGGTTAGAAAGGAGTAACCTTCAGGCCCCTGGCGATCAGCGCCGCGGCTGCGTTCCCGGGTGCCTGTTCCCATCTGGTTTAGAACCGCCGGCTGAAGGCTGAACTTAATAATAATAACCTGAGTTCGACGAGTTTATTAATTAACCACCAGAAATGTATCCGCAGATATCGCAGATGAACGCAGATGGAAAAGCCCCACAGACCTGTTTTGGCCCTAACCTGCGCAAATCGGTGCAATCTGCGGATTGAATTATGGCCCTTGACGATAATCGCTTAGCATACTCGTCGAATTCAGGTTAATATATAGATGACTGGTAAAGTCGTCGGATTGATTTGATCTAAAAATGTTTCAAGGCCTCGTCGAGGTCCCCATAGATATCGAAAATGGAGGTAAAGCCGGCGATTTCGAATACCTCCTTAACATACTGGGTCAAAGACGATAACACAATGCGGCCGTTTACTTTCTTGATTTTTTTGGTCGTGGCTAACAAGACACGTAATCCGGCGCTACTTATGTAGTTTGTGCCGCCTAAATCTACAAGGAGTTTCTTGTGCCCGGCGTCCAACACTCCGTTTAATTTTTCTTCCACCATTCCAGCGGCCTGGGCATCAAACCGGCCTCCCAATAAAACGACTTGAACATCACCTTGCTCTTTGATTGAAAGCTCCATAAACAATATCTCCTTAGGTCCAAGATCGAAGGATTGCCTGCAGTCCTAGGTTTTGAGATTCAGTTTTTCGATAAGGTTGTTGGCAAACCTTAAGATGAAGGCGGTTTGCACTTCTCCGGCATATCCGGTACAGGAGCAAGACATGGTGCTTCGGCTCCTGATCAGAAATTCAAACTTAACCCAATTGTTGCCGAGTTCTACGGCAAAGCTAAAGGGTTTACATAGGTGATGATGGAACTGGTTTTCATTCAGCAGATCATCATGGAGGGTTATCCAATAAAGCCCGCCAACCTCACTTGGTTCACCGGCATCAATCAGAAACTCTCGGATCTTGGCCATATCTTGATCGGATAGTTCGTCAAACAGTAATTGTCGCATAACAGTTTGTTATTCCTTGTTTAGACCGGCTAAAGGGATAGTTTGTCCCACGCCCGTTTGACTGCATTTGAGGCCACAACAGCAGGATAGCCCTTTTGCTTTTTGAAGAGCCTCTCTTCCTTCTTTGATTGAAAACAAGGCGATGATGATCGAACCAACTGAATCAAGTAAGCCGACTCCGGTCAATTCGTAGCCGATGCTGGCCAGCATCAGGACGATCCCCAGATACATGCAGACACGGCTACAGGCTGCATCGGCCATAATCGCCCCAGAACCGAGTTGCCGGCCGGTGCGGCCCTTATAATGAACCAGTATCCCCATGCAGACGATTGAAACCGAGCCGACGACGATACCCCAGAGGGTGGTTTCCGGTTTATGATGATGATAGATATTCCATATGGCCGTCATGATCAGCCCGGCAGCCAGAAGACAAAAAGCAACCCCCGTAATCCTCAAAGCTTGCTTTTCGAATCTATCGTCGTCTTTGTCGGATGCTCGCCGGAGTCGCCTGATCATGTGCCAGACGCCCAGGGCGGAAATGACTTCGACGAAAGAATCCACCCCAAAAGCAAATAGGGTTAGAGTATCATCGGAGACTCCGAGCCAGACGGAGACCAGACCTTCGGCCAAATTAAAAAAAATAGTTAGGATGGCCAGGAAATTTGCTCTGCTATAAAGATTTTCAGACGACGGTATGGGCATATTGCCTTATCCTTTATCTTTGGCCCGGCGGCCCGCCGTGACAACCGAGAAATGTCCATGGGGGACCGAAGGATGACCTGTCAAGAACTTTTAACCTGCCTTGAGGCATCCTGCGCCTGGTCTATTGCCCTGCCGTAGCGGAAGGCGTCCACCACGCTGATAGCCCAGACAGCGAAGAGGATGGAAGAAACCGCCCACAGATAGGTATGGTCGCGGTTCCGCACTTTGGCCAGTACATCGTTGACAGCCTCGGGCGATGATTGTATGGTGTCCATGGAATTAATTACGGAGTAGAAATCGGTGGCCATAAGCATAAATAAGGCGATGAAAAGAACCGTGGTAATTCCGATCAATAAACAGCCTTTGGCGATTTGCCGATTATATAATTGACCTACGCCGGGCAATATTAAGCCGGATAATACCGGTGAAATTAACGTCTTTCGCATAATTCAGGCTCCATCTGCAGGTTCTTGGAACGGGGTCCGCTCCGGGTTTAATCCGCCCTCCGGTCTTATCTTTGTCAGGTGAACCCATTTGTCGGCCGGCCCCATGATGATAAGCCCTTTCCGGTCCCGTGGCCGATTTATCGGCTGAATTTTTACTTTACTCCAAACGCCTTTGATTGTCAATGAGGTTGTGGTTAATCCCAAAGAGGCCCGAAATGAATCGTATTGTCAAGGAAGTGCATGTTTCAATTCCATTTCTCCAACTGATCGGGGAATATTGGCCCGAGGTGCTGGAACTGGGGATCAACCTGGAAGTGGGCTTGAGCCACCAGGCGCTGGACCAGGTTTCTCCTGATGAATTCAAGAAAACCGCCGACATATTGCTGGATCGGGGGATTCAAATGACGGTTCACGCCCCTTTCATGGATTTGTGTCCCGGTGGCATCGATCCGAAAATGCGGCGGGCGGCGGTTCAGCGTTTAATTCAGGCTTTTGAAGTTGCGTCATTTTTTAAGCCTAAGACGGTTGTCGGCCATCTCAATTATGAAGAACGCCGCTATCGGGACCAACAGGACCAATGGCTGGCCAATAGCCTGGAAACGTGGCATCTGCTGACGGTCAAGGCCCAGGATATGGGCGCCCAGTTGGTCTTAGAGAACGTCTACGAAGAGGATGCCGCGATGTTTGAGAGCTTTTTTGCGGCAGTGCCCCCCGGGTCGGTCAAATTTTGTCTGGACGTGGGCCACCGCAACGTTTGGGGAACAAAAATGCCGCTCCAGGAATGGGTCGATCGCCTGGCGCCCCATCTATGCGAGCTGCATCTCCATAATAATGATGGGACCTGGGATAACCACCAGGCCGTAGGATGCGGAAATATTGACGTGGCCGGGTTATTGGCCGGGTTGGCGGTTCGTCGGATCAGGCCCGTAATCACCCTGGAGCCTCACACTAAGGACGGGGTCATGGACAGCCTAACCTATTTGGAGGGGGTCTGGCCCTGGTAAGGGTGTCCTGAGACTGGGAAGAAGTTTTGAAACATGTCGCTGAAGTCCCTGGCCAGGTTTCTCATGATTCCTTCTGCGGCGAAGCTGAAATAGCGGTTATCTCCGATAATGATATGATCCAGGACCCTGATTTCCAGCAATCCGGCGGCCATATAGATGGTTCTGGTGATGGCCTGGTCGTCGGGGGAGGGTTTGACTTCGCCGCTGGGATGGTTATGAGCCAGGACCAGATCGGTCGCCTTGAGATTGATCGCCCGCTCCAGAATCTCACGAGGATAAACGGCGCTCTGGTCCACAGTTCCTTCAAAAAGGGTTTGGACCTCGATAATTTGGCGAACCCGGTTAAGAAAGATGACTTTGAAAACCTCTTTGTCCAGGTCTCTCATGGAATGGTAAAGGTAATCAAAGACCTCTTGGGAGGAGTTGATATAGTCCCGCAGGCGCAGGCGTTCTTCCAAGAATTTTCTGGCCACTTCATGGATCAGCTTAATCCCCAGGACATTTATCGGTCCGATACCCGGGACGGCCTGCAAGGCCTCTTTGGGAGCTTCAAACACGCCTTTTAACCCATCAAATTTTTTTAGTAATTCCCGTGCGGTAACCTTGCAGTCACGGCGGGGTGTGGCCAGGGTAAGCAAGAGTTCAACGATCTCCTCGTCCGTCAATTTGTGGAGACCGTGATCTAAGAATTTGTCCCTTAGCCGGCCCCGGTGTCCAGCCACCTTTTTCTGCCACTTTTCTTTTTCCATTTTTTTCTGAACGTAAAGATATCGGGTGAACTTTTAAACGGTTGCCGGATAAGCGGGCGCCCGACCCTACCCCGGCGGCCTGATTCCCGGAGCAGTATTTGAATGACCAATCAGGCTTGAGCACCAAGTCAGGCATAATGGTCGACTGATACAAAAATTACCGGGTATTAAAGGCCGGCGGGCGTTTCTCAAAAAAGGCGGCCAGGCCCTCCTTAAAGTCGTGCGTGCCGCCGCTCTGGATTATTTCTTGCCGTTCCCGTTCTAGCTGGGCGGCCAGGCCGTAGAATATGGACTCATTCATTAACCGTTTGGTGGCGGCCAAGGCCATGGCCGGTTTTTTTGAAAGGCGAGTGGCCAAAATGATCGACTCAGAGAGCAGGTCTTTTTCGGGAACCACCTTGTTGACCAAACCTAATTCCAGGGCTCTGACGGCCGGCATTTCTTCGGCCAACATGAGGAACTCCGTAGCTCGCTTGTGGCCGATCAGGCGGGGCAATATCCAGCTCAGTCCACCATCGGGATTGACGGCGATACGGATGTAGCCGGTGTCCAGCCGGGCCGTGTCGGCTGCAATCACCATGTCGCAGGCCAAAACCCAGGACAACCCGCCGCCGCTGGCCACTCCGTTTAGGGCCGCCACGACCGGTTTCGGTATGTCTCTGAGAGTCAGGATACTCCTGTTCAGAAGCTTGGTTATTTGCTCAAATATCTGGCCGCTGTCGCGATCCGGATGGTCATCCACAAACGACTTCATCATCCGGACGTTCCCTCCGGCGCTGAAAGCCTTACCCTCGCCGGTTAAGATAACCACCCTGATGTCTTTATCCCAGCCGCACTTTTCCAGCGCAGACACCAGTTCAGTCCCGGAAACCTCGTCCAACGGGTTAAATATCTTTGGTCGATTAAGCTTGATGACGGCCAGGTGACCTTGCTTGTCAAGAGTGAGAGTTTCGTAACTCATTGTTTTTTCTCCTACCAGGTACTCGTTGCTTTTGCTGGTTGCAGGTTTCATGTCAATGCCATTGACTTAAGGGTGCGGACAAACGAGCTAATTTTTTTTAAAATAGACCATTCCGATTAAGCCCCAACGGGGCGCTCTAGGTTAGCCCAGGCAGTGCCCTGGGAAATACGGCATGTTACGTGTCAGCGGGATGGTCAGGAGGTCGGCCGGCCCCCAAAATCATTTCCTCTGAATGGAATGTCCGGCTACGGCTTAAGTACGGGATTGCCGGCGGTTTTATGTGACTATTACATGGTTTTTATATAGTCGCCACCCCTACCCAGGGCGTTGCCCTGGGCTAACCTAGAGCGCCCTTTCAGGGCTTCATCGGAATTAACCATT